>CAMBFY010000029.1 GCA_945865415.1 Sphingobacterium thalpophilum | reverse complement strand
GGATAATTATGGATGAAGTTAAATCATTTTTAGGAACAGGCTGGAGTTTCCCTCCTGTGTTTAATAAAGTTGATCACTCAGTCTCAATGGTTTCTGAAATTAAAGATATTGGTGAAAGTATCCAAATTATCCTGAGTACAACTCCTGGCGAGAGAATTATGCAGCCTGAATTTGGCTGTGATTTAAAGCGTTTGGTGTTTGAAAAAATTGATTCTTCTTTGATTGCAAGTCTTGATCACCTTATTTATCATGCATTATTGAATTTTGAACCAAGAATAACATACTTGAAAACCGAAGTATTAGAGCAAAATGACCAGAACGGGCTTTTGCATCTTGTTATTCATTTTACAGTAATTATAACTAACTCCAGGCACAATATTGTGTTCCCTTATTACTTGATTGAAGGAACAAATGTTTCATCTGTATAGGCTCCGTACAATAAATGGCTAATGATCAATTACTTGAATTAATAGACGGAATAACTCAGGAAGAACGCCGAATTAAGGCGCTAGATTCGGGTTATATTAAAATTGATGACCGCAAAATTTCTGATTTTTTAAAGTTCATGTTTGATTTTGCAGGGCAAGTTAATTTTTATAGTGAAGAGGATAAAATTGAAGGCGATTGGAGGGACTTTTTCACTTCAGATAAAAACATTCTTATTCTACTCATCACTGAATTTGACCTGACAAGTCAACTCGTTCAATTTGAAAAGCTCGAAACAAAAATTCACCTGGCATCTAGTGACAATGAAGCTCTTCAAGCACTTAAAAATTTGTTCGAATTTCTTCATGGTGTTATTAAAATTTATAATGAAACCTGTAAAAAGCTTGAATATGGAAATAATTTTGACAAAATTAGCATTGAACTAGGAGGAATAATCAAAGGATTAACCAAAGAAATTTCAGAGATTATTGCATATAACAAACAGGCCAGACAAAAATTTGGAGAACCCTTTGCTTTTCTACATCCTGAAGAATTAATTGATTTGAGTATTGCAGTTCCTGAAATATTTGCGGATGCTGCAGAGATTAAACTCAGGATTCTGCCAGCACTTAATTTTATAAAAGAGACATTCAACAGCCTAAGGTCGAAATATCATAATTTTCTAGCTGTTACTGCTTTTTATTATAAAGATTATGATATTCTGAAAAATGAATATCCGCCCCACATTTCATTATGTATTACTTTTCTTAAACTATTTAAACATCTTATTGAACAGCTCAATAAACTAAGCTCAGAGCATCTTGATTTTTATTTTAAAAGGGTCTTACAACTTCAGTTAAAAGAGGCAAAACCTGATTCCGTACATATTGTTTTTGATCCCTCTACAAATGATCAGGTAACTATTGAAAGTGGTGAATTATTGCAAGCTGAGCTTGATTCTAATCTGCTTTTTTACTCTGTAAATGAGCATTTAGTGGTCACGAAGGCTAAAATCCAAGAATTAAGGACATTAATATTAGATGAACACATTCAAGTAATTTCACCTAAACATGATTTTTATGACGTAAAGGAAATTGAGCTTTATAAGGCTTCACATAAAAACATTCAGGCTTCCAGTTATTTTGATCAGCAGTCAGGATTAAAATCATGGCCTGTATTAGGAGAAAGCCAGTTCGAATTATCTGATGAAAACCGAACAATGGTAGATACCGAAATTGGCATTCTACTGTCATCACCAATTCTTTACCAAATCGAAGGACAACGCTCAATTTGCGTGATTATCTATTTTGATCAGACATCTTTTACGACCTTACTTCAATACTTTAAAAACTATGCTAATGTAACTGGTAAACTGTTGCAAACAGTTAGTTATGAGCTTTTATCAGATGCATTTATAATCAGTTTTACTTCATCCACATCTTGGGAAGAGGTGAAACGGTATACGGTTAAAATTAATATACCAGAACGAAACTTTGAAGTTAAATTTGAACTGTCTCCGGTTGATAAAGGAATTGATATTTATTTAGCTCAAATTCATGGTGAAAGCTATGATTCTGAATGGCCTATTGTTAAGCTCATTCTAAATAATTATTCAACACACAATCCATTTTCATTTTTCAGAAAATTATTAATCGAACGTATTACGATTTCTGCTAATGTTAACGGTAGCAGAGCAATAAAACTTCAAAACAATATTGGTAATCTTAGTCCCGATAGCCCATTCCATCCATTTGGTCCCCAGCCTGTGATTGGATCTTACCTTGATATAAAAAATACAAATGTATTCAACAGGTATACCAAAGATTTTAGGATTAAGATGGAATGGATTGACCTTCCTAGGGTTTCAGGTGGATGGGAAAATTATTTGAAAGAATATCCAGCGAATTTCAGAAATGATTCTTTCAAAATAAAGTTAAGTGCTTTATCGGAGGGAAAATTCAAACCTGCTTCGTCCAAAAGACAGGAATTTAATTTGTTTAGTATTGATAAAGGTGATTTTGGTTCTGAAATTCTCTCAGAATTAACGGAGATCAGAGATATTGATTTAAAAAGACTTGAATTGCCAAACCGGCCATTATTAAACAAAGAAGGGATATTCCAGGATGCCAATTTTACAGATGGAGCAATAAGGCTTGAATTCTCTTCGCCAGAGGAAGCATTTGGGTCCAAGCTCTATCCTCAAATATTTCCGGATACCGTTCTACACAATTCTAAACGCTTTTCAAAAAAGCGCCCTTTGCCAAATCAACCTAATATTCCTATAGTCAAATCAATCACTGTTGACTATACTCTTGAGCACTCGGAAGTACTTATTAAAACAGCAAAAAATGAGGACTCGGCTTTAAAAATAATTCATCAGTATCCATTTGGTTATGAGAATGTTTATCCTGAGAGTGATAAACAACCCTACAATTTTATTCCGGATTTTGATTTTGAAAACAACTTGTATTTAGGTATCGAAGATCTAAATCCAAAACAAGAGCTTAGTCTCTTATTTCAATTCCAAGACGCTAACTTCTCCGATTTTGCCAAAGAACCTGAGCCAATAATATGGAGTTATTTGTATGAAAATTCATGGATTATTTTGAATAAAGGAGAGGTGCTATACGATAACACCAATAACTTTATTAATACTGGAATTGTAAGAATTAAATTACCAGAACAAATTAAAATTGGAAATACAAAATTTTTGCCTAATCTTTATTGGTTAAGAGCATCTTCTGGAGGGCAATGGAATATCAGATCCAAAATGATTGGAGTTTACCCACATGCCTTAACAGCTACTCGTGTAATTGATCCTACTGCTCAGGTTTCTGAAGTAAAACTTCCACCTAATTCAATCAAGGCATTTAAGAATAAAATCTCTGGATTAATTGGAATAAATCAACTATTTTCATCATGTGGAGGAATGCCTGCAGAATCTACTGACCAATACAATCTTAGGATAAGTGAGCGCTTGAGGCATAAAAGCAGAATTGTAACTAACAGGGATATTGAAGAAGCTATTCTGGAAGAGTTTCCCCAACTCTTGATGGCCAAGAGTATATCACCTGATTTATTGTATACGGCTAGTTATAAGCAAGGAACAAGGAAGATCAGAGTAATCATAGTTCCAAAGGAAGCTAATGAAGTTTTCTTTACTGATAAGCAACCAAGGGTAAATCTTGCAGACCTATATCAAATCAAAAATTTCGTAAAGGCTGGTATTTCTCCTTTTGTTGATATTGAAATCGAAAATCCTGTTTACGAGAGAATAAAACTTATTGGTAAAGTCAAATTCAGCGGTAAAAAAACTGGTGACATAGGATTTTACGTTAAAAAATTAAATGAAGATATCAAAAGATATTTATGTCCATGGTTATATGAATCAAGTTCTTCATTTAAAATTGGCTCTCAAATTTTCGTTTCGGATTTAATAAATTATATTAAAAAGCAAACTTATGTTGAATATTTAACCGGATTTTCGGTACTTCATTTTTTTAATTGGCATAATGAACGTACCGGAGAAACACTTGCTGGAATGCATGATCTCGGTAAAAGCAAAATGAATTATATAAAAGGATCAGTACCAGAAGCGGTGCTTATTCCTTCGGATGAACATATGTTTACAGTCATTGAAGAGGCTGAATACTCAGACGCTTTAGAAATTGGCATTGGAAATCTTAAAATTTCAAATGAACTAATTGTTTATGATACCATACTATCTCCTAATTCAAAAGAATCTGAAGATACTGCCCCGAATTTGGATGATAAGGAATATATTTATCTTTTTATAAGCCATGATATAAAATAAAAATATGGGCAAGAAAAAGCAATATCAAAGCCGTGAACAGCTAAAAGAGTTTTTTAGAAATGGTAAAATACCTTCTGAGAAACATTATTCGGACCTTATTAATTCTATGGTTCATAAGGTTGATGATGGATTTTCTAAAGATGAAGTTAATGGCTTAAAAATATCGTCAACTGAAGAAGCAAAAAATCTGATTTCTTTTTACAAAGATTTAAATGAACAAGATCCCTTTTTTCAGATAGCTAAAGATGAATTTGATCCAACAAGTCTTGCTTTAAAACCATTTAAAATTCAGGATGGTGTAAGAAGTGAAAATGAATCTAGCTTTTTTTTTCACACTAATGGAAATCTTGGGATAGGCACAAAATGTGATGATTCCTTTAAATTGGAAGTTGAAGGATTCGCTGGTATGCAGGGCAGAATTGGAACGTATAAAAGTGGTTCCAGACCTGCAGATGGAAAATGGCATACTATTCTTGAGAAACTTGACCATTGCCAGGCCTTTGAGATTATGGCCAGAACCGGAAAAAAAGGATCTGGCAGATTTGCTTTGATGCGTGCAGTTGCGTTAGGAGTTTATGGACCTAGAGGAAGTAAGATAAAGAAAACTCAAACTCATTATGGGTTCTTTTGGAATAAATTGAACCTCAGATGGACGGGAACAACTCATGATTATAATCTTGAAATAAGATCAAATAGTAATTATGGTGAAGAAGTAACTATTCGTTATTCTATTACCCGTTTATGGGATGATTTTCTTTTTCTTGATCCTTCCGAATAATTTTTCTCAGAAATTAAATGACCAAGCCTGTTTCAATAGATAAAGCATCCCCAAAGGATCCTGCAATGGATTTCGATTTTCTTCGGAAAAGTGGAATTGAATTGATTCAAAGGCTTTCAGGTAAAAGTTGGACCGATTTCAACCTTCATGATCCGGGTTTAACAATTTTAGAGCAATTATGTTTTAGCATAACCGAACTTGCTTACAGAACCAATTTTCCTCTGCAGGATCTTTTGGCCGACGAATTTGGGAAAATTGACTATTATAAAAATGCATTTTTTACCAAGGAAGAAATTTTAACAACCAATCCGGTTACTATAAACGACTTCCGCAAAGTTATTATTGATGAAATTGAAGTAGTAAAAAATGTATGGTTATCTCCTATTAAATCTGCTTACGCTCAATCTGCTTTAAATGGCTTGTACAAAATCATCGTACAGGTTGATCCTAAAACAGCTGAAAAATTACTAATTGACACTAATATTTCAGTAAATATTTCAGAACAAGTTCGTAAATGTTTTGTCGAAAAAAGAAACCTTTGTGAGGATATTTTAACTGAAATTGTAGTACTTAAACCTGAAAAGCTAATTATTGAAGCTGATATTATGGTTGAGAATCACCGGCTTTCAGAAGAAATACTTGCTTATGTATACCATCAACTTGAAAATGTATTAAATCCGCCTGTAAAATACTACACAGAAGATGAGCTTCTTAGTATGGGTTTGAGTATCGACCAAATTTATAATGGTCCTTTTTTAACCAAAGGATTTATCCCAGATAGTGAATTAAAAAGCAGGACAACATTGATTGACCCTATAGAACTTATAAAATCAATATCAGAGATTGATGGCGTATTATCTGTAAAGAATTTAAAGATAATAAACACTCAGCAAAGTAGTTTTAACAAACCATTCAGAATTGCTGAAGATAGTTTTGCATTGTTAGATACCAAATCATCAGAGCAAAAAATCAAAATCTTCAAAGACAATATTGAATCCAATATTAAAAGACCCGTTTTCAGATCTATTTTAAATAAGATCAGAGAAACTGGAAAGCGAGATTTTATCTCATCATTTTATGGTAATTCTTCTCTTGAAAAAATAGATGGTAAGTTTAGAAACAACAAAGTTTTTCACTCCATTCAAAATCTATTTCCAACCATCTATGGAATTGGCCACGAAGGTCTTCCTAATAATGCAACTAAATCAAGGAAGGGACAGGCTAAGCAATTGAAAGGATATTTGCTCTTTTTTGAGCAAATCATGGCTAATTATTTATCCCAGCTTTCCAATATTGGTGATATATTATCTATCGACTTAAATCAAAATGACTCTCGAACCTATCATGCTAATCCATTGTATGGTATTCCTGATATTAAATACTTATTGCATGCATTTACTTCTAGGTATCCAGAAATTACTGATCAGAATTGGGAGGATTTTAAAAACGATGTAAATAATGGCTACATCAAATCACTGAATAACTCGATAGAAACTCACAATACTTTCAATTTAAGAAAAAACCAGATTTTGGATCATTTTCTGGCCAGGTTTAATGAATTTGTAATTCCATATCCTGTTAAGCTCTTTTCATCACTTTATGAGAGCAATTTAGACGAAAACAAACTTAATAACGAGTTAAGATGGAAATCATCAATACTGAAGAATTTACCTAAAATAAGCTCAAACCGTTTTAGAGCATTCAATTATTTGAGCTCAAAGAAGTCAAAAAATAATTGGGACTTTACCGCTAAAATGAGACTATTACTGTATATCTCTCCCGAAAGTTTTGACAGAAAGTTGAGTGCTGTGTTCGACAATGAAAACATTAGTCAGGAACCTTCCAAAACAAATTTAATTTCAAATAAATTAAATCCTGTTCAAACTTACATTCAAAGTGATGTGACTAATATTCTGATAGATAAGTCAGAAATAAACGAATTAATTCGTGATGGGCTAATTATTAGAAATGAAAATGTTCCAAATGACGCCTTTCTACTACAAAACCAGGAAATAAGCATACTACAATATGCTTTGGATATCCGTAATTTTAGAATCGGACCAGATCCTGAAAATTCGAATCAACATATAATACTGTATAAGTCGCCGTTCCAAGAAAAATGGACCATAATTAGTCGGTTCCTGACTCATGCTAGTGCAATGAAGTCATTGAAGAATATGATTGATTATATCAAGAGGTTGAATATCCAATCAGAGGGATTTTATGTATTAGAACACATCCTTCTGCGGCCTGATTTGAATTCAAAAGTGTTTGGATTTAAGTTTATTACAAGAAATGGACATAATTTAATGGAGCACAGCAGATGGATGACCTATCAGGAACGCGAAGAAGTGATGGGATCATTAATCGAACTTTTATCCAATGAAGTTGAATTAAATGATGAGAAACTTGCCAAACTTTGTAAAATAAATCTGTATTCTCCTGTTTCAGAACTCCCTGATTCTGACATCATGAATAAGGATTTCGACGATCAAAATATCTATTCATATTTTAAGACTTACTCCGGCCAAAGGGATAAATTTCTTTCCAGATTTCAAATGGTGGTAAAAGGGGAAAATCATTTCATGATTAATGAAGATTTCTTCAGACTTAACATGACTGTTATATTTCCATCCTGGCCAGCCCGTTTTCAAGACAAAGGGTTTAGAGAGGCCGCAGAAAACTTATTTAGATTAAATTCACCGGCTCATGTTAAAGTTAATTTTATTTGGATGGGAATTAACAAAATGAAAAGGTTTGAGGCATGGTACTTTGACTGGAAGAAGTTTACTGCCGAACAATTAGATCCCAGTACAAGGGAAGTTCTAAGAAATGCATTAGTACAAATGATTTATCAATATAATTAGTATTCAATAATGATTGAATATGGATAATCATCCACATGTTATCGGCCGTCAAATCTTCGATGTTGATTTTTCTTCTAAAGAAAAAAGTGATGTGCTACAAGATAAAATAAGCTTGATTTTTAATAATCGTTTGATGGATGAAATGAACCAATTGTTCGATAGAATTCTTCCTTCAAACAGAATTATAAAAGTAGATACATTAATCATAGATATTGGTGAAATAGGTTTTGAGTCTTTAGATACTGAACTTCCCAAAAGGATTATTCAAAAAATCGAGGAGGAGTTAAGACTCATTCTTCTACATGACAATGCAGCTGCTGTAACTAATTCTGAAGATATATTTCAGGATGATACCAAAGGTAATTACCTTCAACTATTGGAGTTTTTTTTGCAAAAAGGTTCATTTCCATGGTGGGTTACCAGCACAGAAGGTCTTACTATATCTGAAGTCTTAGAATTTTTACTATTACATGCTTCTCTAAGATTAAAAGAGCTAGTAATGCGGTTAGGAAAAGATTACAATGTCAGAAAGCGCCTTGTATATCAGTTCTCAGAACAGCAAATCAGATACATTATTATAGTTATAGAGCCTGATGAAGCTGAATTCATTTTTGATTACCAACATAATCTAGTTCAGGTACAAAAAGAAATTGTACTTGTCAAAAATGAAGAAAGCGATTTTAAAAGAGCTGTCTGGCTATTAATAGTCAGCTTTTTGATTGTTGACAGGGGTTCTCATTTCAATAGAAAAGAGTTTGTCAAAAATATGCTGATCAATATGGCAGCTCATTTCAATACAGATTTTAATGAACTTCTTGCCCTATTCGCCGCCGGTCTTAAATCTAATGATCGGGAATTAAGAGATATTGATTCATTACATAGTATTATTCTAGAATTATTCACGGAGGGGGATGCTAGTCAGGAGAAGAAGACTAACATCTCAAAGGATAAATTCGAAAATAAATTGCCGGAACTTTCGAATAATCTGGAGCTAATCAGATATTACCTAATTTTTGGGAGCTTTCCATGGTGGTCCACTTACTCAGATCAAAAATCATTAGACATGCTGATAACAAGCATGTTAGATACTAAACCTAAATCAATGGCTATACTGCTTCGCAGCATCGGACAGAAGCAATATAGCAGGAGATTACTTGTAAAGAGATTCAAAGAAGAAATTTTACGCTCAATTGTTAAGATTATTGAGCCTCAACAGGTTGAATTTATCACCGATTACATCATCGAAGCTAAAGAAAATAATAACAGAGATTCAAAAATTAAAGTTCAAAGCCAAGAACTTACTGAGGCGATTTGGGAGTTTGTTTTAGAGTATTTATTGGTAGACAGAGGTTCTGAATTTAACCGGCAAATGTTTCTTGAAAGCAATATCAGAAATCTGGCAAACCGTTTTAATATAAGCTTTGCAGATTTGCTTGTTTTTCTTGTTCAAAGTATTGGCGTCAGGCATCATCACAGTACAAGGCATATTTCACTTATTCGTGATTTAAGTGAACTTTATAAAAGCCATGATAAAGCATTGGCAACAACGTTTAGTAGTGAAAACATAAATGAACTAAACCTTCAGATTCCCCAAATAATTGAGTCAAAAAACTTGAGAGATTTACTCTATTATTGGCTCAAATTAGGACATTATCCCTGGTGGGCATCAGAAAAATATTCTAATACGTCGATATCTGTATTAATAGAACAACTATTTAAAGAATCACCAACTGAAACAGTCATATTTTTAAAGTTTGCGGGACAAAGTTTAATTGCCCGTACAAGGATATTAAATCAGGTATCCAAGTTGCTCATGATTAAACTTTTCCGAAATCTGCCTGATGGAAATAAGGCTTTCAGATATTCTGAAAAAATTATTGAATTATTTTCTGGTAATCCTTTTTTTCAATCAATTGAAAAAAACATGATGGATCGAATTTCTTTAGCATCATTATGGGACATGTACAAAAAAAATTACTACGAAAGCTTTAAACCAGGAGATTTTCTAGCTTCTTTCATAGTAAATCTGTCCCTGTCAATGGATATATCTATAAAGAAAATCACATTGTTCCTTAATTCTTTGGTATTTGATAAACAGGTTAGTGCCCAACTCAATAAGGTTTTTCGGTATCTGGAGGAAAATTCGGATGGTTTAGACCCTCTTTTATCCAATAGAAAATTTCCAGCATGGTCAAAATTGATTGAAATCGAACACCTATTGAATGAGCAATTAAGGTCAGAAAATATAGAAAACAATCAAATTCCATTTGATAAGCTTCTAAATGAAGCAACTTTTATCTTAAGGTACTTTCTTCGATTTAATAAATTGCCGCAGAGATATAAACAAAGTTCGATAGTTTCAATCAATACGTTTTTAAAACAATTGCTACTGTTTCTTCATAAAAACAGTGTCGCTGATTTAGATAAAATAATCAGCTCTGAGAAATATGATGCTCAAAATATTTTCAGATTGCATGATTTATTAGGACAATCAAATTCGATTGAAGAAAATAGTCTCAAAAACTTTTTGGCAACAAAGTTTGAAAGGAATATTCTTCTATTTATTCGTCAAAAATCACAATTAGGTTTCAATGAGAAAAGTCTCTTCCATTTAATTGAAAATTTAACTCAAAACCCAATTTCTGAAAATAAAAATATACTCGCATTATTACTAAAATCACCCTCAGTTTCGATTCATTTAGCTCGCTTTCTAACAGATTCACTGGTATATGATATGTTGAATACCGAACTTAAAAACAATGTTCAAATTCCGGCAGAAATAAAAATCTTGAACGAATGGTTACAAGGAATCCTTTATGATCGCTTAGATAGGGAAAGACTTGAGCTATTTATTCGCAGTTTCAATCTGATGATGTATGGTGGAATTATTAAAGCATCAACTATAAATGCTTATTTTATCCAGCTTATTGAATTTCTCACTGAGAATAATTATCAGTTAACTATTAAAATAATTTCATCCATTAGTCAAAGTTTAAAATCAAGCAATGAATATGATCGTTTAATAATGACTCAGATTCCTGATTTAAGAAAGTTGTCTTCACGCTTAGAAAAAATTGAAACAAAAATGGAGGACTTGAAGATCGAACTCAAAACAACTGAAAAATCATCTATTGAGAATTTATTGAATATAGATCCTGATGAATTAAATAAAGTTGACTTACAACTTAAAATGGAGATTCAGGAGCAGCTGCAAGAAGAACAAAAGAAATCTGTAACAGAATTTTTATCCGATAAGGATTCAATCTATATTCATAATGCAGGTCTTGTAATTCTACATCCATTTTTAAGTACCTATTTTAACAGACTTAACATGATTAAAGATGGCGATTTTATGACAGAGGAATTTAGACATAGAGCAGTTCATTTACTTCAGTATCTTGCATTCGGTACTGAAAACAATGAAGAACATGAATTAGTTTTGAACAAAATACTTTGTAATATCCCAATTGATCAGCCCATTAGCTCAGGAATTAGTTTAACTGAACTTGAAAGGAAAGTTTCAGGCGAACTTCTAAATGCTGTCCTGGTACAATGGGAAAAGCTTAAAAATACATCTGCTGAAAGCTTCCAGGCTAGTTTTATACAACGAAATGCTGCATTGTCAAGGATTCAAGATAATTGGAATTTAAAGGTTGAGGATAGGGGATACGATGTATTATTGGACACATTGCCCTGGGGATTAGGAATGATCAAAACTCCATGGATGACTGAATTTATTTATGTAGAATGGAGATAAGCCCACTAAAAGCTAACGCTCAGGCATTAACAAAGGAAATGAAATGGCTCGCAGAGGTTATAGACACGCGAATAAAGCTCTATTTCTCTCAGGATTCTGATTACAAGGATATTTATGATATTCCTTTGCCTGAAATTGAAGAAAATGACTCAGTTTACGCTAGTATTACAAATCTTTATCAAATGGCTTTTGAAGAGCGAATTATACTTGCTTTAGCCTTAGCACCTCATATTCAGCCTCATTTGTTGGATATTTTCTTCATGAAAAACTCTACCTATGATCGGGGATTCACGGAAGTAGGAGGGATTAAAGGTCAAAATCATGGAGGTTTTATTCCAACTGGCGAAACTGCAGCATTTATTATTGCCGGAATTGATCTTGAGAAGAGATTTAATCTGATTAGCCTTTTTAGCGAAAATCATTTTTTTAGAAAATTTAAAATTCTCGATTTGATTCACACACAGCCCAATGAACCATTTTTAAGCGGCGTAATTACTTTAGCACCAGAATACCTCAGTTATTTTACAAGTGGTGTTTCACATAAACCTGACTATGGTATTCATTTTCCTGCAAAGTTGATAAGCACTAATCTTGACTGGACTGATCTTGTATTGGAAGAAAGTATACTGGAAGAGGTAAATGAAATTAGAGACTGGATTGAGCATGGAAATACATTGATGAATGAGTGGGGGATGAACAAAAAGATAAAACCCGGATTTAGAACATTATTTTATGGACCTCCAGGAACAGGTAAAACATTGACTGCTAGTCTTTTGGGAAAGTCATCCAGATTAGATGTTTACCGTATCGATCTTTCAATGGTTGTTTCGAAGTTTATTGGAGAAACCGAAAAGAACTTGGCTAATGTATTTGATCAGGCAGAGAATAAGAACTGGATCTTGTTTTTTGATGAAGCTGATGCCTTATTTGGTAAACGTACCCAAACCAGTAGCTCCAACGACCGGCATGCAAATCAGGAAGTTTCCTATCTTTTACAGCGGGTGGAGGACTTTCCGGGTGTTGTAATTCTTGCAACTAATCTTAAAGCAAATCTTGATGATGCATTTTCGCGCCGGTTTCAGTCCATGATTTATTTTCCAATTCCGGGACCTGAACAACGAAAGCGTCTGTGGGAACAAGCTTTTTCAGCAAAAAGTACCTTAGAGGAAAATTTTGAACTTGATGAAATAGCAATAAAATATGAAATGGCAGGGGGGGCAATTATTAACGTTAGCAGATATAGTTCAATGAAGACCTTGAAAAGAGGAAATAATGTCATTTTAAGGAAAGATATTATTGAAGGCATCCGAAAGGAGTTTGGAAAAGAGGGTAAAATTGTTTAATCATGGATTTTGTTGATAGATCGGTTATTTACCGTTTTCATCAGGAACGGATTCAGATGTTCGGTGAGGGTACCAGTGGGGCACTTGGGTGGAAATCAGATGAGAATCAGAATATCCGCTTTGAGATTTTATCTCAGATAGGGGATATGAGCGGACTTTCTGTTCTGGATCTTGGTTGCGGACACGGCGATTTGTGTGGATATCTCGGAAGAAAATATTCTGATCTACGTTATGCCGGAATTGATCAGATGGAAGCATTTTTGGATGTTGCAATAGCGAGATATAGTTCAATACCCGGTACCACTTTTTATCTCGGAGATTGCTGGTCTGCCGATTTACCAAATATGGATTATGTTTTGGCATCAGGTTTACTAGCCTATAAAAATAGTAAACCTGATTTTATATTCAGGATGATTGATCGCTTATTTGCGAGCTGTAGGTTAGGTACAGGATTTAATTTATTGAAAAATGTTCATGACCCTGAGGGAATACTCGTAAATTATAACCCACAACAAATTCTAAACTATTGCCGCCAGCTAAGTCCGAAAGTAGTGCTTAGAGAAGGATATGCTGAAGATGATTTTACGATATTTATTTATCAATGAAATAAGATTAGAGTTTATTGGCTCTAATTATTTTTTTACATTTTTATCTTCCTTCTTTCATCGATTTTATTAGAAGCTTAATTTGTTCATTCTCATCACCATTTAGAGCATAAACATCATCTAAATTGGCTCCAGTAGCATTAATAAAGAATTCAATTTTTTCTAATTTATCTGTTTCTGATAAATCTCTTACTTCTGAAAGCAATGTATATATATTTCTAGCAAGTTGGACATATTCTTTATGTTTGTTGTCCTCTGATCTAGTTTGATCCCCGCCAAATTTCCCAGAATTCCTTGCCTTCGTTTGTATATATTTACCTCCTTTCAAACTAGCACTACCTATCGCTGCAGCGGCTGTAAGTGTTGCTGCAGTAATCCCACCATCGGCAGGTATTAATTTCACAATATTTGCAGCCATACTAATAGTACCAATAGTTATACCATTTGCTGCTACACCTTCTCTTTTTTGATTAATCTCCATTAACTTGCTGACAAGTTCATAAGCGACAACAGCATCATAAAACTGTTGATAGGAAATATCTTTTAACTGTTCATATATTCCATATTTTACACACCATGTTCTAAAACCTTGTGGACCATGGTTATGTTCATTATGAAATGCGTTATCAATATCTTGCAATTCGCTCATAATACCAGGTTTCAATCTAACATATTTTTGTTTATGAAATACTACTCCTCTTTCTTCTAAATGGAATATTCCTGGAAGTGTTTCCGCAACATTCTTAGTTTTTAACAAATCATTCAGTTGACTTTTTTCTTCTTCCTCTTCTGGCCCTAATTGTTTTACTACCTGATTACTTATATAGTATTTAGCCACATCAATTACTAATTTACACGCATCTACAGCCACACCTAGACCTGGTACAAGAGAAGCAACCTCAGTTGGTACAATTGTATTAATTTGGTTCATTACAGCTATCGCAGTCTTTGCAGAATCTTGGAGTAGCTGTAGTAAATCTCCTGTTATTTCAATTTTTCCTTTCGTGCTTCCTGTTTTTGCTTCATCTTTTACTTCAGAAATCAATCTAACGGTATTAATCACAGTTCTTATTGAAGCACCTGCAGTAGAAAGAATTTCCCCAATTAAAACTTCCGTTTTATCCTTCGGAAGTTTGTCATCTAGAAGGTTTTTACTATCTACAATCCCCTCAGTCATATCTTTTGGATTTCCGCTAACTATTGCTTTACCTGCATTTCCAGCAATATTAGAAGCATCAGTTATATGTTCCGCAGTATTTCCACCCTGACTATTTTTTCCAACACTATTTATTCCCCCGAAAAATTCAGCTGCTTTCCCCAGATTTCCACTATTGGAATCCGTACCTTTTTTAGTTTCTAATTTTTCCCAAAGAGCAGCGTTTTGCGAAATTCTTTTTGAGGATTCCCACATTCCATTAATCCCTCCTTTAGATGAATTTTCAGTCACTGCGTATCTTCTTTTTCTTAATTCGGTATCATCATCAACCCAAAACGCCTGAAAAAATGCATTAATAACATCCGAAGTGAATCCCATGTCTTTTAACCCATTTTTAGTCACTTCTTTAGTCCAATGATTGTCTTGTGCCTTTTTTATAAATATTTCAGCTTGTTGTGGGTTCTTTTTTTCTTTTATCGCTTCATTACCAGCACTTGCTGATGTTGCTCCAACTTCAGTATTAGCGGATATTCCTTCTGATGCTCCGGTTCCATCATCAAAAGCGTCTCTTCTCTTTCTTTCAGGATCATTAGCTTCTTTAATCAATTCATTACTAGCACTTTCTGATGTTTTTGTTACTGGAGCAGTAGAAGATGAATCTTTTACCTCATCTACTATCGGTGCTGAAGGAACTTCATTATCCTTCTTTTCCCAATTTACTTCAACAGGATCAGCTATTTTTCCAATAACTCTTTGTATAATTCCACTGGAATTACTTTTGGCTTTATCTGCTATCATGGGTTGCAGGGGTTTGCTCAATTGAATACCACTTTGCAAAGCCTTTGCACCCATAACATCCGCTTCATTTTCTAGTCCGGCATCATCATTAACAGGGACGCCGACTTTCATTTGCATTGTTGGTTTAACCCGCCCTTGTTTTTGCTGCGCGACATGCCAGGCTTCATGAGGAAGATGTTTTTCCTGACCTGGAGCAATGTGAATATCAGTTCCCTGTGCATAGGC
Organism: Sphingobacterium thalpophilum; assembly: GCA_945865415.1. Lineage (GTDB taxonomy): Bacteria > Bacteroidota > Bacteroidia > Sphingobacteriales > Sphingobacteriaceae > Daejeonella > Daejeonella thalpophilum_A. Next base: position 2,374 of record CAMBFY010000029.1, on the reverse strand, counting down.
AAGGGCTTGAAGCTGGGCTGGTTTTGAAGAGTTGTAATGTACGCTAACATCATCCATTGAATAGCCAGAAAGATTCTCGATTCCTGATTTTAGATTTCCCGGTAAACCATTTTGCTTAGTATCCTTGGGTGCTTCTACCTTTTGTATGGTACCAAATTTCCCCTGTAAAGGTTCTTCTTCCTCAACCTTTTGTACAGTTTCAAACTTCCCTTGAAGGGGCTCTTCTTCCTCTACCTTTTGTATGGTATCAAATTTCCCCTGTAAAGGTTCTTCTTCTTCAACTTTTTGTACGGTTTCAAACTTCCCTTGAAGGGGCTCTTCTTCCTCTACCTTTTGTATGGTATCAAATCTCCCCTGTAAAGGTTCTTCTTCTTCAACTTTTTGTATGGTATTAAATTTCCCCTGTAAAGGTTCTTCTTCCTCGACTTTTTGTACGGTTTCAAATTTCCCCTGAAGGGGCTCTTCTTCCTCCATAAGTTGAGCAGGGCTCTTTTTCATTTGTAATTCATCTTCTGCCCCTTGCCTTTGTAAGGCCGGGACAGCTGGAAATGAAAGTCCTTTTCCCAAAGCTACTGCTTCGGATATTGAGCTATTACTCGTATTTATTTTTTGATTATTCTTTTTTTGATAAGACATGATCTAAAAATTAAAATCTTAATTGACTGAAAGTGCCTGAAGTGTATTCATAAAATTATCAAAAAAAAAGCAAATACAATAAAATAAATGTTAGTGAACGGGTATTTTGATGTTTATTTGATAATAATGAATTAATTAAAAATCTCACATTAATATTTCGTTAAAACCATAGGTTTTTGCACTTTTAGGGAAAATATTACTATGGGTTCACAGTCAAACAGTAAACTGGAAAAAATAAAGTTTGTTCTCATATTTTTATCAGTTCTGCTTGTTTTTGTATTAGGAATCCTTGGCTTTAAAGAGACTACAGGAAAAGATTTTAATTTTTTTGCCGCAATCTATTCAACAATTTGTATGTTCCTTATGGGAAATGCAGATCCTGTTCCCGGTAGTACATTTCTCTTAATCGCACAGTATCTCGCTGCAATTCTTTTTGGATTAGGATTGTTTTCACTGGTTTTTGATCAGGTACATCATGCCTATGTGATTGTCAAAATCAGATTTACCTACAAGGGTCATATTATTGTCTTTTCCTTAAATGAAATCGGTCATAAACTTGTTAAAGAACTGCTTGAAAAGGGTCATAAAGTGGTTATAATCGAACCTGATAAGGAGAATAATTTTATATACCAGATTAAAGAACTAGGAGGATTAATAATAACAGGCAATGGTTCAGATGGCAACGTGATCAATGATGCAGGTATAGCGCTGGCTAAAACATGTATTATATGCGGCAACTCGGATCAGGAGAACATGGAAATTGCTAATCAGGTATTATTTTTTCGTCAAAAAAAAGAGGCTCAGGATTCTTTAAAAATACTTTTACATATTTCGGATAATAATAACATCAATGTTTTAAAGGATTATCTGGATATTCATAATCAGGATGAAGATTATGATTTGGAAACCTTTAATGTTTCTCAAATGGCTGCACGTTTGATTTATGATCTGTATCCGCCTCATGAATTTCTCAATCCGGATAAAGATGAAGAAAATTCCATTGCAGTTATTGGCTATAATCAAGCTGCTGAAGAATTTCTGCTTGAGAATATTATTTTAAGTCATTACCCAGAATTGACTAATCTAAAAGTTTACCTTATTGACAAGGATGCAGATACTCACTTCAATGAGTTTAATTATAAATATCCATTTCATTCGGAATTTATTGACCTGAACCCTGTAAAACTACTCAATGGAAGTTTCTACGCAAATTTCGCCTGGTCTAAAAAGGATATAGAGAAATTAAGTAAAGTAAAGGTTGTTTACATGTTTGGCAATAGCGACTCTGAATTACTAACTTCCTCCGCTAGTTTTAGGCAGTTTTTATACAACCAAACTCAAAGCATTTCACAAATTCCAATCATACTTTGCCTGCCGGAAGATGCCGGTATTACAGAGTTGTTAGACGCTAACAGAGATACCAAAACAAATGCAAGTTTTGTGTTCAGTAAACGTTTGAATATTCAACTATTTCATCTGATTACCGATACTTGTACTACCCGTAATTTACTTGAGCAAACTGAACTGATTGATAAGCTTTCTAAAATTATAAACTACTATTATTCAATGAAATATGAATTTTCATATGAGTTAAAGGATCACTGGAAGGTTGAGAATGCAGATATGCTTGTGAATGATCTCGAGGCTTTATTGCATGAGATGACCGAAAATGATGAAAAGATTTCTGAAGGGACTATTCAAAAGCGTTTAATTAAAAACCTTTCCGAAAAAACAGGTA
>CAMBFY010000028.1 GCA_945865415.1 Sphingobacterium thalpophilum | reverse complement strand
TGAGCTCCGATGCTTATTGGGTTGAAAATTCTAAGCAGATAAAGCCTTTTCTATTAACAGATAAATTCCTGATAACAGACAACACATAACTGGCAATAGATAGGTTTTTAAAGTAAAAAAGCTCCGGATTTATCCGGAGCTTTTTTACTTTAAAAACCTATCTATTGCCAGTTATGTGTTGTCTGTTATCAGGAATTTATCTGTTAATAGAAAAGGCTTTATCTGCTTAGAATTTTCAACCCAATAAGCATCGGAGCTCAATTCTCAAGGATTTTCATCCCAAAAAGCTCTCCAATATGCCTCTTCAATGTCTGCTTTACCTCTTCAATATCGGACTTAAACCCTAATTCCCTCTCCATCGAGGTAACATCTTTATCGTCAATTCCACAGGGAACAATATTCTTAAAATAAGACAGATCTGTATTTACATTGAATGCAAGTCCGTGCATGGTTACCCAGCGGCTACACCTAACACCCAACGCGCAAATCTTTCTAGCCCGCTCATTATCCGCATCAAGCCAAACTCCGGTATAAGCTTCATACCTGCCACTTTTTATTCCATAATCAGCCAAAGTAAGTATTACTGCTTCTTCAAGAGTACGCAGATAAAGGTGTATATCAGTAAAGAAATTATCCAGATCAAGTATTGGATAAGCTACAATTTGCCCCGGACCATGATAAGTTATATCACCGCCCCGGTTTATTTTATAATAGGTAGCTTTTTTATCTGCTAGTCCTGTCTTATCAAGGAGTAAATTCTCGGGTTTTCCACTTTTTCCGAGTGTATAAACATGTGGGTGCTCCACGAAAATAAGATGGTTATTGACCCCCAAAACAGTATTGTTGTTTCTGTTTTGAGTTTTTACCTGTACAGTATCCGCAAAAACCTGCTCCTGCCTGTCCCACGCCTCCTGATAATCAAGCAAACCCCAATCATCAAATTTAACCTTCTTATTCTTCATAATCATCTGCCACAAATCCAATCATATACCCATTAAATTTCTCATAATGTACTCTGAACTTCCTTTGACGGGAACCAGCATTTAGTAAGGCTACAAAAGATCCGCTGCCCGGATATTCGAAAGGCTCAAGTTTTATATGCTCTAAAAAACTGATGTTCTTTTTCCCATGAAGCTTATAGATCGCCTCTTTCGCACACCAGGTAACGTAAAGCTGATCGATACGATCATTTTCCTGAATAAAGTTAAGTTCCGCTTTGCCAAGAAACTTGTGTGCAATTCGCTCAATTTTATCTTTAATGAATTCAATATCTATACCTACAGCCTTATTTTTACTCACCATTACCGCAGCGTAATCATAAGAATGACTCAGTGAAATATGATGTGGGAAATTACTTAAATATGGTTTACCACTTGAATCTACCTTGCAATCTATGTAATTATCTGTGTCCATCATCCTGCGAAGCAATACACGGGTACTGAGCCAATGCATGTTCCTCTTTCCGTTAATTAGGGTATCAAGATAAGACAATTCATGCTCCTTCAACTGAAGCTGTGAAAGTAATTCATCAGCACTTTCTTCGATCTTCCAGATTGCAAAAGATGTATTACTGTCAATTTCCCGGTGGTATGCAAGAGCCATTCTTAAATATAAAATACCTTCAAAATTATCTCAAATAAATCATAATTTAGAACAAACCTTATACTTATTTATGATACTTTCTGATAAACAAATTCTGGAAGAAATTGAAAGAGGAAATATAATTATTGAACCCTTCAAAAAAGAGTGCCTGGGCACCAATTCTTATGATGTTCACCTGGGTAAATACCTGGCAACATACAGGAATAGGGTTCTGGACGCTAAACTTCATAATGAGATTGACCATTTTGAGATCCCTAAGGATGGTTTTGTAATTCAACCCAATACGTTGTATCTGGGTGTTACACTTGAGTATACAGAGACTCACAGACATGTGCCATTTTTGGAGGGAAAATCAAGTACAGGAAGGCTAGGGATTGATATCCATGCAACTGCAGGGAAAGGTGATGTGGGTTTCTGCAATACCTGGACCCTCGAAATTTCGTGCACGCAACCTGTAAAAATATATGCAGGCATGCCTATCGGACAGTTGATCTATTTTGTAGTTGACGGAGATGTAGAAACGATATACAGTACAAAACATAATGCCAAATACAACAATAAGACCACAAAACCCGTTGAAAGTATGATGTGGAAGAATTCCTTCTGAACGATATTAGTAGAATAAATCGTATATTAAACACAGTTAAGCCTCAATTTTAAAAACTGAGGCTTAATTTTTACTCGAACCAATTATCAGGGTTGAACCCGGCATATACTTTACTGGCATTAAACTTTTTATTCTGTAATAAACTTATGAAAAAGTATTTCATTATCATATTCACCATGCTATTCTCAGCATTGTTGTTGGGATTCATCATTGATGATGAACCCTTGAAGAAAATTGTCAGACAGGTAGAAAAGTACAGACTTCAATATCCACAAGAAAAAGTTCATTTACATTTTGACAAACCATATTATGCAATAGGTGATAATATCTGGTTTAAAGCTTATGTTGTTAATGCAGAAAAAAATGAACTATCTACATTGAGTAAGATGCTTTATGTTGAATTGATTAATGACAAAGATTCAATTAAGAAGTCTCTGAGAATTCCTTTGGGTATTGGATTAACCTGGGGAGACTTCTCTTTAACAGATTCGCTTCGAGAGGGTAATTACCGAATTAGGGCATATACCAACTGGATGCGAAATTTTGGTGAAGAATACTTCTTTGATAAAACCATAACAATTGGTAATTCAATCTCTAATACAGTTTTAACTCAGGTTGATTATTCCTATAGTAAAGAACCCAGAGGGCAAAAAGTAGTCGCGAAAATAAATTATAGCGATATGGCTGGTCAGCCCTTTGCCAATAAGGAGGTAAGTTATTATGTTGAACTGGATTCAAGAAGTATTTTAAAAGGAAAAGGAATTACTGATTCAATGGGTAACCTTCAGGTCAGTTTTTTAAACAATCAGCCTTTTATTTTAAAGTCCGGAAGAATCAGCACCAATATCCGGCTGGATGAAAAGAACAATGTTTTTAAAAATTTTCCGGTAAAATCAACGTCGAATGAATCTGTAGTTCAATTCTTCCCAGAAAGTGGTGATTTGGTCAATGGTATTAGTTCAAGAATAGGATTTAAAGCGCTGAGTTCTGATGGCCTTGGAATCAATGTTAGCGGGTATATCAGCAATCAGAACAATTTAAGATTGGCTGAATTTAAATCAGAGCATGTGGGAATGGGTCATTTTAGATTAATTCCCGATATTAATGATACCTATACTGCCCATATTACTTTTGAAGATGGGTCAGAAAAGACCTATCCGCTTCCTAAAGTAAAAGCCACTGGGTATTTATTATCTGTTAGTAATTCGGACACCGATCTAATCAATATCAAGATCTCAACCACTGAAAATACCAAGCCGGATGCAGAAATTACCTTAATTGCTCAAACTAACGGAAAAGTTCATTTTATTTCTAAAAACAAGCTGTCTTCCCGAACTTTCAGCGCAAGCATTCCCAAGAAACGTTTTCCGACAGGCATACTTCAGCTCACCCTGTTTTCTCCGGAAAATGAACCCGTAGCAGAAAGGCTTGTATTTATCAATCATTCTGACTTTTTAAAGATTGATTTGAGTACCGAAAAGCCTGAGTATAAAAAAAGGGAAAAAGTTAAATTGATATTGGACGCAAAAGATCCGGAAGGTAAACCCACACTAGGGAGTTTTTCTGTTGCAATTCTTGATGAATCAAAAGTACCCTTCAATGAAGCAGATGAAACCACCATTATATCAAACCTTTTGCTAAGCTCAGATTTGAAAGGTTTTATTGAACAGCCCAACTATTATTTTGATGAGATTAATGAAGATAAGGTAAGGCAACTTGACATCCTTCTACTCACTCAGGGCTGGCGACGATTTGAATGGAACAATATTTTATCCGACGTTTATACTACTTTGCTATATGAACCTGAAACCAATCTGCAGATTAGTGGTAAGGTAGTTACAGTTTCAGGCCGGCCGGTTGTTGGTGGAAAGGTTACCTTAATGTCTACTTCCGGGGATGTATTTATGTTGGATACATTAACAAATTCAAATGGTGAATTCAGATTTGACAACCTTTTTTTTAATGATAGTACGAAATTCGTTATTCAGGCAAGAAATGAGAAGGATCGCAAAAATGTAGAAATTTTACTCGACCGAATTCCTCCACAATTGGTTACCAAAAATAAAAATGAAGCCATGCTGGAGGTAAATGTCAATCAATCCATGCTTGCTTACCTAAAGAATAGTCGAAACCAATTTGATGAACTGAGAAGATATGGAGTTATTGGAAGAAATATTCTTTTGGATGAAGTAAAAATAGTTGAACGGAAGACAGAAGTTAAGTATTCGGCCAATTTGAACGGTCAGGGAAGAGCTGATGCAGTCATAAAAGCTGATCAGCTTATGAATTGCTTTGATATTGCCATGTGTTTACAAGGAAGAGTGGCAGGTTTAATTATCAGAAATGGTATACCCTATCTCATGAGAAATATGAATATACCGATGCAGGTGGTAGTGGATGGTGTCTTTTTAGGACCTGAATTTTTGTCCTCTGTAAATATCATGGATGTGGCATCTATTGAAATACTTAGAAGCGTAGGAAACACTGCAATATATGGTTCAATGGGTGCAGGCGGAGTGATTATTATTACAACTAAACGTGGCGAGGTAGATAATAATTACAGATCATACTCACCAGGAATAATGAGTCATAAGCCTCAGGGCTTGTTTAAAGGCAGGGTGTTTTATGCTCCTGATTATGATGACCCTGCAACCAATGCAAAGATTCCCGATCTTCGAACTACCATTTACTGGAATCCCAATGTAGTCAGTGACAGTACCGGCAAAGCAAGTGTTGAGTTCTTTAATTCTGACGGAACAGGTAATTATAAAGCAGTTGTTGAGGGAATAAATATCAACGGATCTATAGGTAGAAAGATTTTCAGATATAGTGTCAAATAAAAAGATGAATTCAATAAAAGTAAATATCAAAGATAAAATCGCCGTCCTATCACTGGATCGCGGTCGTTCAAATGCTATAAATTCAGAAATGGTATCTGAGTTGCATCAAATGATACGAAACATAGAGAATGATGATACCATTGCCGGACTTATCCTAACCGGAAAAGATGGTTTCTTTTCAGCAGGTCTGGATCTAATCGAGCTTTATGATTACGATGAAGATCAGATCAAAGTATTTTGGATTGAATTTCTAAACCTTGTAACCTCTATGGTTTCATTTAAGAAACCTATGGTAGCTGCAATCAGCGGACATAGCCCGGCAGGAGGTTGTGTCCTTGCCATATGTTGTGACTATCGGATAATGGCAGAAGGCAAATTCATCATTGGATTAAATGAGGTACCTGTAGGAATCATTGTTCCCGAAAGTATTTTTCATCTATATGCATTCTGGCTTGGAAATGCCAAAGCCCATCGTGCATTATTAGAAGGAAAATTGATGAATACTCAGGAGGCCTTAAGTGCCGGACTGGTAGATGAGGTAGTGAGACCGGAAAGTATATTGCATGCAGCCGAACGTAAGATGCTGACTTATATACAGCTTGAACGAAAAACCTGGCAACTAAGCAAAATGAATATTCGTAAAGAACTACTCAAAAAGGTAAGTGCTGATCAAACCGAAATGCTTGGGCATATGCTGGAGCAGTGGTGGTCACCTTCTACACGTTCTATATTAAAAACAATCATTCAAAATCTACAACAAAAATCTTCCTAATATGTATAATGATCCAATGTTACGCGATGATGCCCTGAGTGGAAAAACAATAATTGTTACAGGTGGGGGAACAGGTTTAGGCAGGGCAATGAGCACCTATTTTCTTAAACTCGGTGCCAATGTGGTTATTACTAGTCGTAAAATAGATGTTCTTGAAAAAACTGCTGCAGAGATGCAGGAAGAAGCATCAGCCGATGGCAAAAAATCAAAGGCAAAAGTCATTCCGGTTCAATGTGACGTCCGTAAACCGGAAGAGGTTGATGAGGTTTTAAAAAAAACAATTGAAAACTTCGGAAGAGTAGATGGTTTACTGAATAATGCTGCCGGAAACTTTATTTCTCCTACTGAAAGACTTTCTTCAAATGCATTTTCCACTATAATCGATATTGTTTTAAAAGGAACTGCAAATTGCACAATGGCAATTGGAAAACATTGGATTAAAGAAAAACAAGCAGGAACAATATTAAATATTGTCACAACTTATGCGTTTACAGGCTCCGGCTATGTAGTTCCGTCTGCATGTGCAAAAGGCGGGGTGTTAGCCATGACCCGTTCACTGGCTGCTGAGTGGGGTAAATATGGCATTCGAAATAATGCAATTGCACCGGGGCCTTTTCCTACAAAGGGTGCCTGGGATAGACTATTGCCCGGCGATATGGCAAAGAAATTTGACGTTAAAAACAGGGTGCCGCTAAAACGCGTTGGAGATCATCAGGAACTTGCAAATCTGGCTGCATTCTTGATGTCAGATTTTTCAGGATACATTAATGGAGAAGTAATTACTATTGATGGTGGAGAATGGCTCCAGGGAGCAGGTCAGTTTAATGGTCTTGAAGCTGTCACACCAGAGATGTGGGATATGCTTGAAATGATGACCCGATCAGCGAAAGGAAGTTAGTCTCAATTGGAATTATATGCAAAAACGTATAAATATATCATCAGGAACTCTCTGGGAAGACAAAGTAGGCTATTGTAGAGCAGTACGGATTGGAAACATCATTGAAGTTTCAGGAACGACCTCGGTTGATAGAGATTCTCTGATTGGAAAGGATGACCTCTATTCGCAGACGAAATTTATTATTCTTAAAATAGAAAAGGCCTTGCAGGATGCTGGTTCTGAATTAACTGATGTAGTTCGTACCCGCATCTACGTAACCGATATTAGTAAATGGGAGGAAGCTGCAAAAGCACATGCTGAATTTTTTGGTACAATAAAACCAGCCACTACCCTGGTTGAGGTTAGCAGCCTTATTGATCCGGATATGCTGATTGAAATAGAAGCATCTGCAGTGATTCAATAACATTCTCAAATTAAAATAATCATATCGTAATCAATATCCATTCTGTATTTTTGTGAGATGGGAACACAGGTAGAGGAAGAAACACTAACGCTTGAAGAAGTTTTGGCAGCGTTAAAAGTTAGCCATCGTCTGATCTTATGGAATGATGATACCAATACTTTTGAACACGTCATTCATTGTCTGATGAAATACCTTGACTACAGTGAAAAGCAAGCTGAAAAAATTGCATGGACTGTTCATAATGACGGTAAATGCACCATCCTCGAAGGTTCCGTTACTGAAGTAGAAGTTTACCGTAAAATACTACAGCAGGAAGGACTGACAGTGAGTATAGAATAAAAATAAAGCCAACTTACTCTCGTCATTACTGACCAGACTTTATATACATTTTATTTTTTTAGTACAATATCTGTGAATCCTGAATTTCATTATCAGAGCATTAAGCAATCTTAAGATATAAAACCTGTTATTTACCCTTATCGCAATTTATTGAGTAATAATTAATAGCTTAATTTCATTAGCCTGAAATACTCGACAAAATAGCATTTTTTTAAGCTGAGCATGCTAAATAGTTATGCATTACCATTCATAAGACTATTCAATCTAAACTATTGAAGATAATGCTTATCGTTTCTTTTTCTTAAATTGTAATATAAGTTGACAATATTTAATTATTTAACTGAATCAAAGACATGTTTTTCTATTTATCCAAGATCCTTACCTTCCTAATCTCACCAACAATTATTATCATAATTGTTATAATTATGGCATTAATTGTAAAGAAGCCTGCCCTTAGAAAAAATTTATTAATCTTTTCACTGGGATTACTCTTGTTTTTTACCAACCCATTTATAATCAATCAATTACTTAAAAACTGGGAATCTAAAAGCAGCGTAGACAATAAAAAATTTTATGATACGGGAATAATACTTAGTGGGTTCATGAGCCTTGATAAAGAAAATGGAAGTCTGAGCTTTAACGAAGCAGCAGATCGCCTTACAGAAGGCTTGATATTGTATAGAACTGGTAGGATTAAAACTATTTTAATCAGCGGTGGAAGTGGCAGCCTGAAGGATGATACACGTGAATCAATGCTTGCTAAAGCATTTTTAACAGAAAATTGCGGGGTACCCGATTCGGTTGTCTTTATAGACACGGTTTCAAGGAACACTTATGAAAATGCTGTCGAATCTAAAAAAGTCTTGAATACTGAAGGTCTGAAATCTGCAATCATTATTACTTCCGCCTGGCATATGAGAAGGGCAGAGGCTTGCTTTAAGAAAGTTGGTTTAAATGTAGCGATTCATCCTACAGATGGAATGTACGGTATTCAAGGAACTTCAGTGTCTGATATAATCATACCCGGAACCAGAAATATTATACGCTGGGAGAATTATATGCATGAAATCACAGGAATGATTATGTACAAAATACAAGGCTATAATTAATTTAAGTTCAGCTCAATTTATTATTTAGTAGAATTTTTTCTTTGCTGAACCAATCCTTCATTGTTCACACTAAAAACCTCTTGTTCATCGCTACTTATAAACACCATAAACTGATGCGCAGTGGCCTCCATCCATAATTTGTTTTGCTTGTTCCCAACTTGAAAGTTAAGTTTATAAATCCCTAGTTTTCCTAGATCTGTTGCATAGGCATTATTTTTCTGATAATAATCCTTTTGCAGATAATATACATACCAAAGATGTTTTTTTTGTTCTTCACTGTAAGGAATGGTGAAAGAATTCTGAGAATCTCCCGAAGCTTTTTTACTGAAATGAAGGTAAGCCCAACGCTCAGGAAAATGCATATTAATCAGACCCTGTGACGACCAAACCCAGTTATCTTCAGGCAGGTTCCTGCCAGCATTTCCTTTTAATTTTACGTATTTACCATCCTTCACTTCAGTTTTCCATTCCACTCTTGAAAAATTGATCCTCCAGAAATCACCATCAGCAGGTACTTTGGTGGAATTGCCGATAGTTAGAGCCCAAAAAGGAATAAACATCTCAACTGTCCAACCTTTATCAATATCTGAAGGATCATTGATTGTTCCCTGTACATCAACAGCCCATTTCATACCGGGTGCATTATATGAAATCATTGCTCCGCTACCATTACGATACGGTTTGGGCATGAACAAATCGAACATTGTATTTAAAGCGTTAACCTCAAATTCGTAATAGCAGTGGGTATCATTATCAGGATCTATAAATACTTCAAAGTCATTGTCATAGAAAACGATATCGTCATAATTCTTTAAATATGCCCATACGTGTGGATCAAGTAACTCGGCCGCTATATAAAGTCCCATGTCATCCCAGGTCATTTTGGCACGGGTATTCCAGGTTGGGAGAGGCTTACGTTGGGCTTCAATGTCTTTAAAGTTTTCCGTCCATTCCACATTCTTCCAAACCACATCATCAAGTTTACCATCAATTTTTGGGGATTCAGAGTTAAAGAAAACAGTATATTGTTTTGGAGTAGATAATAACTCCTCCTTACCAGCAAACCTGGTCTGTGCATTACTTTTTGAAATAACTGTTATAGTCAGAAAACTAAAAACCAACAGGGATAATTTACTATTGAAATAAAAAGTATGAATAACCATCTTAAGAATTGTTTTAATTATAAAACTATAAGCTAATTTGAACATTCCCAATTCATAAGCAAAATGATTTTTGAATCATTCTAAAAAAAAGAATTTCAAAAGATAAAAACATAATAATGTAATACTGGTCTTCATAATAAATTAATGATCAATTATATGCAATTTTCTAATTTCTGGTTTTTTAATATCTTCGCAGTCCAGAACCAATCTTAAAATAATTTAATATTTATGAGAAAATCAATCAAGCTATTAGCTATAATTCTTTTAGTTTCAGTTAGCACTATATATGCACAAAACAATGATCCTGTTGTGCAACAAATTATTAAGGAAGCAAGTGAAAACTCTCAATTGAAAAAGCTTGCCCACGAGCTAACCGACGGTATTGGTCCAAGGTTAGTAGGAACACCACAAATGAAACTAGCACACGATTGGGCTGTTGCAAAATATGAAAGCTGGGGAATTGCGGCCAGAAATGAAAAATGGGGTGAATGGCGTGGTTGGGAAAGAGGTATAACCCATATCGACATGATACACCCTCGTACTGAGTCCCTTGAAGGAATGCAACTGGCATGGAGCCCTTCAACACATGGCAAGACTGTTACGGCAGAAACCATTATTTTGGCTGACCTTGCCGACTCAATTGCATTTCAAAATTGGTTGCCTAATGTAAAGGGTAAGTTTGTTATGATCTCTATGCAGCAGCCTACCGGTAGAGATGACAGAAACTGGGAAGAGTTTGCTACCAAAGAATCACTTGATAAAATGAAAGCTGAACGCACGGCTGCCACAAATGCCTGGCGCAACCGAATTAGCAAAACAGGCCTCAGTTCAAAAGCCTTGGCAATAGCTTTAGAAAACGCTGGTGCAGCTGGGATTTTTGCTTCTAACTGGTCTGCGGGATTTGGTGTAAACAAAATATTTAGTGCCCAAAGCACAAAAATTCCAACCATTGATCTTTCGCTTGAAGATTATGGTATGCTTTATCGTCTTACTGAATCAGGAGTAAATCCTAAAATTGATTTACGTGCCGACTCCAAACAACTGGGAATGGTTCCTGCATTCAATACTATAGCTGAAATAAAGGGCGTTGAAAAACCTGATGAATACGTTATACTTTCTGCTCATTTCGATTCATGGGATGGGGGTACAGGAGCTACAGATAACGCCACCGGAACAGTAACCATGCTTGAAGCCATGAGGATTCTTAAAAAAGTTTACCCGAATCCAAAGAGGACAATACTTGTTGGACACTGGGGTAGTGAGGAACAAGGTCTAAATGGTTCAAGAGCATTCGTTGAAGACCATCCGGATATTGTCCGAAATATTCAGGCTTTATTTAATCAGGATAATGGAACAGGAAGAGTTGTGGACCTTTCAGGTCAAGGGTTTTTACATGCTTATAGTTATTTGGGCAAATGGTTACAGGCAGTACCAACTGAAATCAGGTCAGAGATAAAAACAACCTTCCCCGGTAATCCTGGTGGTGGTGGATCTGACTATGCATCTTTTGTAGCAGCAGGTGTTCCGGCATTTTCACTGAGTTCACTAAGCTGGGCTTATGGGACTTACACCTGGCATACTAACAGGGACACCTATGATAAAATTGTTTTTGATGATGTTCAAAAAAATGCAATTCTAACAGCGATTATGGCTTATAAAGCCAGTGAAGACCCTACTCCGGCATCCCGCGAAAAAAGTATTCTTCCGCTAAGTCCAAGAACAGGTCAGCCAATGTCCTGGCCTGCACAACGCAGCCCCACTCGGAAAGGTGGTGTGAACTAAAAAATCTACGCTGTTCGACATGCCCTGTGGAACATGTCGAACAGTGTTTTCATAAAACCAGCAAACCGTTTTGTCTTAAGCTATTTATTGCCTTTCCATACCAAAAGGGTTCAAAATCCTCTCCAATAGAAATCTCATAATCTTCTTTGGCTTCACGAAAGTTCATTAACTGCTTAGCATCCGGACTTATTTTTTGAAGAAATTGGATAAGCCACTCGGCCTGTTCTTTTGCTGTCTGTAAACTGAAAACACCTTTCTTATCATAGAATTTCAATTCTATTACCTCCCAATGCCTTCCTTTTTTGCTTTTGGTGAGACTACTTGATTCAGGACTCGTGCCCAACCAGACAATTTTTGCATCAGGCTTGATTATAAAAGAATCATCCTTAATCAGAGCTTGTTCAATATGACCGGGCTCAACCTTCGTCTTTGGCACTTTATGTTCAAACCATTCTTGCAAAGGATAATCAAAACAAATTCCGTGCATATAATTAAACAGTGATTTCTTTAAACCATAGCTGAACAGTTCATGATCAGTTCCACTTTTATCCAGGTGAACAATATCATTATTTGCAAAGGTGCCATTGGTGCTGCAGGCTTTTTCAACTTTAAATTTTTCAGGGTACATACCAACCGGACTATGAGCTGTCATTGCAAACTGATGCCAGAATGCTGATTGAAGAACTCCAGCCTCAAACATTTGTCTTACCATTTCCAATGAATCAATGGTCTCCTGAGCAGTTTGGGTAGGAAAACCATACATCAGATAGGCGTGAACCATAATCCCGGCTTCAGTAAAATTATGACAAACCCGGGCAACCTGCTCAACAGTCACTCCTTTTTGAATGAGCTCAAGCAGGCGATCGGATGCTACTTCCAATCCGCCGGATATTGCGATACAGCCTGAAGCCTTTAAAAGTAAACAAAGATCCTTGGTAAAACTCTTCTCAAAACGAATGTTCGTCCACCAGGTTACAGTCAATTTTCGCTTGATAATCTCCAAAGCAAGTGATCGCATCAAAGCCGGTGGTGCGGCTTCATCTACAAAATGAAACCCTCGTTCACCAGTTTGTTCGATCATTTCCTCCATCCTGTCGCAAAGCAAGCCGGCCGCAACAGGCTCATAAACTTTAATGTAATCCAGTGAAATATCACAAAATGTACATTTACCCCAATAACAGCCATGAGCCATAGTCAATTTATTCCATCGTCCGTCGCTCCACATTCGGTGCATAGGATTGACCACTTCAATTACAGAGATATATTTATCCAGATTCAGATCACTATAATCAGGTGTACCGACATCAAACTGCTTGTAATCCGGAGATATACTGCCATTGCAATACTTAAGCTGGGAATCAACCAATGCAAAAGTCCGTTTCAGATCATTCAAACCACGCTTTCCATCCAAATATTCACAAAGATGCTCGACCGGAGCTTCTCCATCATCCAGACAAATAAAATCAAAGAATTGGAATACCCTTGCATCTGAAACAGAACGCAATTCGGTATTCGGGAAACCACCACCCATTGCAATCTTAACTTTAGGATCGTGTAATTTCAGCCATTGCGCTATACGAAAAGCCGAATAAAGATTACCCGGAAATGGAACTGAGAGCGTCACCAGTTCAGGGTTCAGGTTTTTAATTTTCTCTGCCAGAATAAGCAAGAGGATTCCGTCAATATAGGTAGGATCGAGTTGCAGAGCACCATATAACTCATCGAAACTTGATGCAGATCGTCCCAAACGCTCTGCATATCTGCTGAAACCAAAATGGGGATCGACACACTCAACAATCAGGTCAGAAATGTCTTCTAGGAATAGTGTTGCCAGGTGTTTTGCCTTATCCTGTGTACCCATTGTGCCGAATGCCCAGTCGAGTTCGTCCAGCTGACTAAACCGGGATGCTTGTGGCAGAAAATCCTCCTGACAAATCAGATGTGAAAGTGTTGGATTATGTCCTTGTAAGAATGATATTACCGCATCAATAGTATTGATATAATGGGTTTTGAGAGCAATTATTCGTCTTGAATTTTCAGAAATAGGATCAGTGTGAATGATCTGATTAAACAGGTCTTCCAATCCTGAACTTGAAAATAACTTTAAAATAACTTCAATTCCAAGATCAACCTGGCATGAAGAAATATTTTTCGTGTTAAGGAAGCCCTTCAGATATGCCGTAGCAGGGTAAGGCGTATTCAACTGGGTAAAGGGTGGAGTTAATAATAATAACTTTGTTGCCAAATCCTGAAATTTTAAACCTTATAATTTTCTAAAATGCAATAATGATTTATATCTAAGTTTAATCCCTAAATATGCAATATTACGATTAAAAAAGCCTAGTCAGTAATCCTATTGATTATAGAGCTTAGTATTCAGCATTTCAATGGTTAACAGTTTAGTATCTTTGACAAATTTTAAATTCCAAACATGGTAGAGATCGGCAAATTCAATGAGCTAAGGTTTATAAAAAAGACTGAAAATTGTCTTATTTTGACTGAAGGGGAAAAAGAAGTTCTGCTACCCTATGTTTATGCTCCTGAAGGCGCAGAGATTGGCGATAATTTACATGTTTTTGTTTATATCCACAGCGACGGGCGCTTAATGGCAACTACAGAAACTCCGATTGCTCAGGTTGATGAATTTGCTTTCCTGGAAGTAGTTGATGAAAATGAAAATGGTGCGTTCATGGATATGGGTATAGGTAAGGATGTGTTTATACCCAGCAGTGAACAAAAGCGCCCGATGAAAATCGGACAAAAATATGTCGTTTTCCTTTACAATGATGAGAAAACTGAACGTATCACAGCCTCCTCATACCTGAATGATTTTGTCAATCAGGATGAGCATGATTTTGAAGAGGGCGATGAGGTCAGACTATTGATCACCGATGAAAGTGACCTTGGATTCAGTGCTGTAATTAATCAAAGGTACATGGGTCTTTTATACAGAAATGAGGTTTTTGAGGACCTTAAACCCGGAGATCAAAAGCGAGGATTCATAAAAAAAGTCCGTGAAGGAAATAAGATTGATCTCAGCTTGCAGGTGATTGGCTTCAAACATATCCTTGATCTGAAAGACAGCCTGATGAACGATCTTCAGGAAAATAATGGTTCAATTCTTCTGGGTGATAAAAGCTCTCCGGAGGATATTTACAATCGATTAAAGATCAGTAAAAAGGCATTTAAAAAAGCCATTGGTAGTCTTTACAAGGAACGACTGATTATCATCTCTGATCATGAAATAAAACTAGTCCCGAAAGAAAACATTTGAGCCACAAAACCTTAAAATTTTGCTATTCCCGAAAAAAAAGAGTAATATTAATAGGAAAATCTAATATCTATTCAAATGAAAAGAACGCTATTATCCATATATCTTATAATTCTGGGACTTACTGTAAGAGCACAGATCACAATTCCCGCAGCTGAAATACAAATACAAACAGCTGAACTGGCAGCCCCTGCCGATAAGCGCGGAACTTCAACTGTTTATGGCTATTCTACAAAGGGAGAATTCATTATACTCCGAAAAGGTACCAATGAAATGATCTGTTTAGCAGATGATCCGAAAATCCCTGGCTTGAGTGTTGCCTGTTATCATCAAGATCTGGAACCATTTATGAAAAGAGGACGTGATTTAAAAGCTGAAGGTAAAACTCCTAAAGAAGTGAGTGATATACGTGATCATGAGGCCAAAAGCGGATGGTTTCCTATGCCAAAACAACCTGCAAGCTTATTTGTTTATACCGCAAAGGCTGAAAACTATAATCCTGAAACAGGTTCTGTCAAAGATGGCTATCTAAGATATGTCATTTATACCCCTTACGCTACAGCAGCAAGCACCGGCTTACCTTTAAAGCCAGATGATCCCGGCATGCCCTGGCTTATGGATCCGGGAACACCTAGAGCACACATTATGATCAGTCCTGCGCCTAAAAACTAATCGGTTATTTGTTAAAATTATTTAATGAACCGGACTTACCGGATCTTCCTTATCGATAGATTTTCTGTTCAGGAATGTCTCCTTTTTCATGCTTCTCACCGCAATTACTGCACTGATCAGCATCAGTATGGCACCGGCAAAAAAAGGAGCACCGGCAAACTTTATGTCCCCTTCAGGTCTTGTGAACCAAGCAAATAGATTGGTCATAAGTAAAGGACCTACAATAGAAGTCGCGCTCATTAAACTGGTTAAAGCTCCTTGCAATTCACCCTGTTCATTTTTGGGAACATTGCCTGAAATAATTGATTGTATTGCAGGTCCGGCAATACCACCCAAACAATAAGGAATCAAAAAGACAAACATCATCCAGCCGTCGGTTGCGAAAGAAAACAGAAACAGCCCTAAGGAGTATAATCCTAAACCGACATAGACGCTTCTCTCTTCACCCAGTTTGGGATTAATATACCTGATCAGGCCACCCTGAACTATCGCAATAAGTAAACCAATAACAGTTAATGAGATTCCCATCAAAGTATTACTCCATTGAAATTTTTCAATATTGAAAAAAGTCCAGGTACTTTGAACCGCATGACCCGCGATATATAAAAAAATAAGAGAGACAATTAATCCCTCAACACCCTTGTACTTTTTAAGTTGTAAAAGAGAACCCATCGGATTGGCACGTTTCCATTCAAAAGGTCTGCGATGTTCTTTTGCCAGTGATTCAGGAAGAACAAAATAACCATAGATTAAATTCATTAAAGTCAGAACAGCTGCGGCCATGAAAGGAACTCTTGGGCCAACCCCGCCTAAAAGTCCACCTAAACCCGGTCCAATAATAAATCCCAAACCGAATGCTGCCCCAATCATACCAAAATTTTTGGATCGGTTTTCAGAGGTACTGATATCTGCAATATAAGCAGTAGCAGTAGTAAAACTGGCGCCAAAAAGACCTGCAATAAGTCTACCTACAAATAGCCACCAGATAGTAGGGGCTAATGAAAGAAAAATATAATCAATTCCAAATCCTAATAATGAAAATAACAACACCGGCCTTCTTCCATATTTGTCACTCAGATTACCAATGATCGGTGCACAGATAAACTGCATAATTGCATAGGCAAAAGTTAATAGTCCAGCCCATTGTGAAGCTTCACTTATATTACCCTGAATCAGCTCCTCTATCAATTGAGGGAATACAGGGATAATCAATCCAAGCCCGATGACATCAAGCAAAAGCGTAATAAAAATGAAACTGACTGCAGCTTTACGAGATCCTGGCATATTTTCCTGTTCAGAGTATTAGGCGACGAACATAGACATAATTAAGTGATTTATGAATCGTTGGCGTAAAATGGAATTAGTCTATAAAATGGTAAAGAAATATTACATCACCTTTAAAAGCTGGCTTGTTCTGTCCATTGATCTCAAGTTCAACTCCAAGAACAGCCTTTGTCACTCCTCTTAGGTTGGCTATTGAAGCCAATTTTACCCGCAGTCTGACTTCTGAATTCACAACAACTGCCTGTGCAAATCTAAAGTTTTCAATCCCATAATTGATCTCCATTTTCAGGTTTTGAATATCGATTACTTGTTTCCAAAGAAAGGGTATTAACGACAAGGTCAGATAGCCATGAGCAATTGTAGCTTTAAAAGGGCCTTCAGTTCCTGCACGCTCCGTATCAATATGTATCCATTGATGATCCAGGGTAGCATCTGCAAATTTTCCAATCTGATCCTGAGTAATTTTATGCCAGTTAGAAACACCAAGTTCCTGACCCAGATGAGATTCAAATTCAGAATAGTTATTGATTGTAAGCATTTTTAATAGGCGTTAATGTGTAAATCAGAACTTAGGTCAGTAGTTTTACCAAAGTTAATGTTTATTATTAATGACTCCCTTGACTAAAACAGAGAATTTGCTTCACAATAATAATTGCATATTTAAAAAATGATTCAGAAAAAATCACATAGAATTCTGCAGTTGAAATTATTCAGCAGTGTAATTCTTTTAGCCTTTATCATACTTATTTTCCAGCTAAAATCTCAGCCTGAATTAGTGGAAAAATACTATTCTACCGGATTTTATCCCGGCGTTCGTAACGGACTTCAATTTATATTCAATGCTATTCCGTTCAGCATGGGTGATCTTTTATATCTGCTATTGAGTATCGCCATTGTAATTTCAACTTTTAAGTTGCTAAAAATCTTTTTGTTTCAGAAAAGACTAAAGAATGTAGCAAAATTTGCGCTGAACCTGATTATTTCTCTGGAGGTAATCATCTTGATTTTCTATCTGTTCTGGGGACTAAATTACTTCCGGCAACCGGCAGCTGAAAGATTGAAATTGAGTGGATATGAGTACTCCAAAGAAGACCTTTATAAAATGACCGGTATTCTTATTGATTCTGCTAATTCTACCCGATCAAAAATCAATTTGGAGGAAAGTCCCCAAACCGACCCTGAACTTTACCTGGAATCTACCATGGCGATAAAAAAACTTCATCCGCCTTATGATGCAGCAATATATCCGATTCCAAAAATAAAGAACTCTCTGATTGGAAAACTAATGAACTATTTCGGAACTATGGGTTACTTTAATCCATTTACCGGTGAGGCTCAGATCAACTCTGGAATGCCGGTATATTTGAAACCCTTTGTTGCCTGCCATGAAACAGCACATTCGATGGGCTATGCTGCTGAGGATGAGGCTAATTTTATCGGTTTTATAAGCGCAAGT
>CAMBFY010000027.1 GCA_945865415.1 Sphingobacterium thalpophilum | reverse complement strand
GGAGGTCATGCAAGTGCGAATGGTATAACAGAAGTCGCAATTTTAGTGCATGACGGTAAGTTCGTTATTGAACAATTCAAGACTTTAATCAATCCTTTAAAACCTATTCCAATTTATATTCAGTCTCTTACCGGAATAGATGATGAAATGGTGAGTGCAGCTCCAAAATTTCATGAAGTGGCTCATCGTATTTATGAACTTTTACATGATAAAGTATTTGTTGCACATAATGTCAATTTCGATTTTTCCTTTATTCATTTTCATTTGGCAGCCGCAGGTTTTCATTTGCAGACTAAAAAACTGTGTACTGTAAGATTAAGCCGTAAAATTATTCCCGGACTGGCATCCTATAGTCTGGGTAGATTATGTAAAGAGGTTGGAATTGAAATTCAAGACAGACATAGGGCATTTGGTGATGCTCAGGCAACTGCAGAACTTTTTTCGATGTTGATTGAGCAAGATAAAGAGGGTCACATTAGCAAAACTCTGAATCAAAGATCTAAAGAGCAATCCCTTCCCCCACATCTTCCAAAAGTAGATATGGATAAACTACCTTCCGTGCCGGGTATCTATTATTTTCATAATTCCAAGTTTAAGGTTATTTATGTGGGTAAGGCAAAGAATATCCGCAAACGAGTAGCCAGCCATTTTACAAATAATAAGCCAGGAAGACAAAAACAGGATTTTTTGAGGGAAATACATCACATTACATTTCAGGAATGTGGCACTGAGCTCATGGCATTAATTCTTGAGGCAATTGAGATTAAGCGATTATGGCCGGCACATAACCGATCATTAAAGAGGTTTGAATATGCATATGGTTTATATTCATATGAAGATCAGGGTGGTTATATTCGTCTGGTTATTGATAGAAAGAAAAAATTTTCCAGACCCCACTACACCTTCAATGGTATTACAGAGGGGTATACTTTAGTTAAAAGCCTTATTTCGGGATTTAATCTTTGTCCGAAGCTTTGCTTTGTCCAGCGAAACACCGACTCATGCATCATAATCGGAGAACAAACATGCCAGGGAGCATGTGAACAGCTTGAATGCCCGGAATCTTACAATTTAAGAGTAAATTCTGCTTTAAAGAGTTTGTTTACTGTACTACCAGGTTTTTTGCTGATTGATGAAGGCCGTACATATGAAGAGAGAAGTTGTTTACTGATAGAGAATGGTCAGTTTTTCGGGATGGGATACATTAACTCTGATATGGCTGATGCTGAGCTCAGTTTATTAAAACAGCAATTAACACCTTATCCTGAGAATGATTATATCCGAAATATGATTTTAAATGCAGCACTTAGATTTCCCCATAAAGTAAGAGAAATTAGTATAAATTAAAAGGGATTAATTCCTGATTTTTGGACAGTATTTTCAAAATTTTGTCCATATCTGTTGAACAGCTTTTGAATAATTTATTGGGCTTAATTGCCTTATAGTCAATACCTTGTTATGGATTCATTTTATATCCATACTTAATTCAATTAAGTAAAAACAAAGCACAATGAAAAAGAAAGTTAACGCTGCAAACACCGGTGTTTATTAGATGTATTTGCATAGATAAGATGTTTGAGCAGTGGTTCGAACTTTAAAAGATTGGTTCGCATCAATTTCAAATAGATCTCCTGCACTGAATCTTTTCCATTCCTCATTGCCTGGTAATTGGGCTTCTAGTTCGCCTTCTATAATCTGCATGGTTTCATGACAGGATGTTCCGAATTCATACTCACCACTATCAATGACACCAATGGTTGATTTTCCTTCAAGAGACTGATAGCCAAGAGATTTTACTTTACCTTCAAAATATTCGTTTATTATTATCATAAAATATGTTTCTTATTAGCGAATGTAAAAAAATATTTAATTTCTTGCCCTACTGTAAGCGATCAAGACCCAAAATTGGATTAAATCTGCAAAATAGTCAAACCAGTCCAATCATGGATAATGTTGGAGCATTCAAGGGCTTTCTCATTGTTTTTTCGCAATTTAGATGTTTTAATTTATAAGATTAATGAGGATACTGTATGCTATTCAGGGCACAGGTAATGGACACTTAAGCAGGGCAATGGATGTAATTCCATGTTTGTTGAAGCATGGAGAGGTCGATATACTCGTCAGTGGTATACAGGGAGATCTTGTTCTGCCTTATCAGCTTAGCTATAAAATGAGGGGACTTAGCTTCATTTTTGGTAAGTCAGGTGGTGTTGACATTTGGAAGACATGCGTAAAATCTAATATCAAAAAGCTTATTAAAGAGATTAATTCTCTTCCAGTGGAAGATTACGATCTTGTAATTAATGATTTTGAACCTGTGTCTGCCTGGGCATGTTATGTAAAGGATGTTCCATGCATTGGTTTAAGTCACCAGTCGGCTGTGCTAGCTGAGGAAGCACCGAAAACCGATTATAAAGATATTGTCGGAAAACTAATCCTCAAAAATTATGCACCAAACACAGTTCAGTATGGTTTTCATTTTAAATCTTATGCTGAAAATATTTTCACACCTGTGATCAGAAAACAGGTTAGATATCAGGAAATCAATAACCAGGGTCATTACACAGTCTATCTGCCTGCTTATGATGATTCGCGTTTGATCGCCACGCTTTCAACATTCAAGGATGTAACTTGGGATGTATTCTCCAAGCATAATCACAGACCATTCAGAACCAGGAATGTTTCTGTAAAACCCATCCACAATGAAAAATTTATCAAGAGTATGGCAAATTCAGAAGGAATTCTTTGTGGTGCCGGATTTGAAACACCAGCAGAAGCTTTGTATATGAAAAAGAAGTTGTTGGTTGTTCCTATGAAAAATCAATATGAGCAGCAACTCAATGCAGCTGCATTGAGTCATATGGGTGTTCCTGTGATTAAAAACTTAAGCGACAGGTCTCAAATGGTCATCAGTAATTGGATCGAATCAAATAGAATTATTGATGTTAATTACCCGGACAGGACTCAGGAGATTATTGATCAGATTATTGAAAAGCACTACAATATGGCTTCAATAAGGAATATCCGCAATTCAGGATAATGCTGGTTTGAGATTATGTTTGTAGAAATTTCACATAGGCACCGGCTGGACCTTGTATCAGACAATAAGAGCATTCCCCAAATTTTCTTTTATTTCCTAATACTTTACCACCAAGTTTTTTGCAGGTATCAAGACTTTCATCCAGATTTTCAACTACAATATACATCAGCCATTGTTCTGGCAGGTCTTTATTAACTCCATTAACATGGCAGATACCGGTTATAGCTTCAGTCTCTCCCCGGAATTTTAATCAACGTTAGGCCGACATCATATTTAAAAATCCGCTGCCGGCAGGCATGGAAAAATATCATTCTATAGCTTTTAACTTACATTTTAGAAACCAATAGGCTTGAAGCTTCGCTTCAATCTATGTGGTTAAATCTTATAGCTAGAGAACTCAGGTTATTTTATTCTCTGACGTGTATTAAATCTTCATTTTTAACCAAAAAGTGTACTGCTTAGATATCGGTCTCCACGATCACAGGCAATGAAGACAATCAGTCCTTGATCCAGTTCAGATGCCAATTTAAATGCTACTGTTGCGGCCCCACCACTACTCATTCCTGAAAATATCCCCTCAACTTTTGCAAGTTTTCTGGCCATAGCTGTGGCCTCAGCTTCTGAAATATCCATGATACGATCGACACGTTCAGGCTCAAAAATTTTAGGCAGGTATTCAATGGGCCAGCGTCGTATACCCGGAATGGATGAGTTTTCGGTAGGCTGACAACCTATGATCTGGATTTCAGGATTTTTTTCTTTGAGGTATCTGGAGCAACCCATAATAGTACCGGTTGTTCCCATAGAACTAACAAAATGAGTGATTTTTTGTTCGGTATCATGCCATAGTTCTGGTCCGGTGCTTTTATAATGAGCCAGAGGATTGTCAGGATTTGCAAATTGATTCAATAAAAAGCTTTCACCTTTTGCTGCTTTCTCCTCGGCATAGTCGCGGCATAATTCTATTCCTTCGAGTAAGGTTACTTTTGCTCCGAAGGCTTCCATTGTTAAGGTACGTTCACGGGTTGAATTGGATGGCATAACCAGTTCAATATCAAGATCGAACAAACGCGCAATCATTGCCAAAGCTATTCCCGTATTTCCACTTGTTGCTTCAATTAATCGGGATCCTTTTTTGATATCACCTCTCTCAATGGCACTTCTGATCATGTTAAGTGCTGCCCGGTCTTTTACACTTCCTCCAGGATTATTACCCTCAAGTTTCGCAAAGATCTGAACTTTAGGATTGGGATTCAGCTTTTTGATTTCAACCAATGGGGTATTTCCAACCAGATCAATTATTCCTGCCATTTTGTTAATTATTTTTGCTTGGATCGCTAGAAATAACTACTTCGGAAGTGTTGTAAACTGATGAACCCTGAGGTATACTTTTAGTTATCCAGACATTTCCACCAATGATGCTATCATGGCCAATAACGGTTTCACCTCCTAAGATAGTTGCTCCGGAATAAACTACTACCCGGTCTTCGATTGTTGGATGTCTTTTCGTATTAGCCATACTTTTATGCACGCTTAATGCACCAAGTGTGACTCCCTGATACATTTTTACATGATTTCCAATTTCGCAGGTCTCCCCGATAACAATACCTGTTCCATGATCAATATGAAAGTATTCTCCAATCTGTGCAGCGGGATGAATATCAATTCCTGTCTTTGAATGGGCATATTCTGTAAAAATTCTCGGCAATAAAGGTATTCCCAGATTATAAAGTGCATGAGCCAGGCGGTAAAAGGAAATTGCATAAAAACCCGGATATGCCCGAATTACCTCAAATTCACTTTTGGCTGCAGGGTCGCCATCAAAAATTGCTTTTATGTCTGTATTTAATAAACGGAATAATTCAGGAACCTGTGCAAAAAAGTCCTTTGCTAACTTCAAATTATCACAGTTAATGCAAGCCTTTGTAGTTTCCATCATGTGGTAAAGTTCAGCTTCCAGTCTTTGAAACTCACGATTTAATTCATCAACAGAATTTAATGTTCGTTTGGATTGTTCAGGATAAAGTAATCCAAAAAGTTCAAGTGCCCAACGTGAGATTTCCTTGTTTGAAGGAACAGCATCTGCGTCTTGTTGTTTTTTGAAAATATGATTTAAAAATTCTTCGTTCATCTTAAATTATCCTTAGCTCTTGAATTCGTAACAATACAAGTTTAACTAAAAGAATCATGTCAATTTGTAAAAAACATAGCACATTCCAATTATTCGATCAGGATGTTAAATTATTGAAGCTAATATTCAATCAATCCTGTCTATTTCGATATCGTATTTATTTAGCAGGCCCGAAATTTCTGAAATCGAAAATTTCGCTTTCCTGATTCTGTTGATTTCAGGATCAATCGAGTAATTAAATGAAGTACGGAAATCTGCTTTTTCAAGGTTTGTATTTTCAAATAATGCTCCTTCTAAATCACATTTTTCAAAAATAGAACCGGTTAAATCACATTCAGAAAAATCTGACTCTTTCAGGGAGGCGTTTTTAAAAATTGTTTTTTTAATTTTTGCCCTGTAAAATGAAGAGTGATTAAGCTGACAGCCTTCGAATGAAAAGGCCAATCCAAATTCATTGCAGTGTTCAAAATGAAGTCCTAACATTTTACATTCTCTAAACACGATATCCCGAAATGCTGTTCTTTCCAGTTTGGCCAGGCTCAAATTACAGCTGATAAATTCACATTCAATAAATTTTATATCAGAAAGCCTGAGGTTTGAAAAGTCGCATTGCTTAAAAATGCAATTTTCATATTCCCCATGTTCAATGGTTATCTCATTGAATTTTATTCTTTCAAATGTTTTGTCAATGATAAAATTCATTAATACAGTTTTTTGATTCAGCGGGTTAACTGATGTAAACTGAAAACCTCCGCCGGACTACCTATTCCAGCTTTATTTAAAATCTCAAGTATTTTTTTAAAGGGTTCAGAATTGCCTGCAATGTTTGAAAAATATACAATGGATGTTTTCTGTTCCGGAATATTGATGGAATATGTGCTAAAGCCACAGGTGCTTCCAGAATGGAATAGTGCCGGAATGCCTTTATCAAAATAAAACCAACCTGGTCCGTAATAGCTGCTGGTTACTTCTTTAATTGAAATATTTAATTCTGATATTACTGAAGGCATATCGACCAGAGTATTATTCCAAATCCCATGAGTCCATTTTTTATAGTCCTTTAATGAACAATAAACTCCGCCATCGCCTTTGATTGCGCTGGTAGAACTTTGATCATTTGGATAGATGCTATTGTCCTTATCCAGAGCAAAACCCATTGAACGATGTGGTATTTTTACATCAGATTCATAAACCAAAGAGTTTTTCATTTTAAGTGGCTTAAAAATTCTTTCTTTCATGAATTCTGGAAAGGATTGTCCGGAGACTCTTTCTACGATTAGAGCTAATAATGCATAAGCAGAATTACTGTATCTGAACTGGCTACCCGGATTGAAATAGGTCTTTTGCTCTGTTTTTAAAATCTTTAATACTTCCTTGTCCAATAGCTGTGCCTTGCTTTCATTATCCATAATTTCCTCATAATCAAGTATTCCGGATGTATGGGTTATCAGGTGTCTTAAGAGAACTTTACCACTTATTTCCGCTGGCAGCTCCGGAAAGAATTTGGAAATAGGGTCATCAAATGAGAGCTTCTGATCTTTTTCCAATAATACTATGCACATAGCTGTAAATTGTTTTGATACTGAAGCAAGCCTGAAATTAGTCTTGGAATCAATACTCTTATTACCAGCCACATCTGCTAATCCAAAGCCCTTACTGTAAACTGTATTCCCATTTTCTTCAACGTATAAAGCGATTCCGGGATTGCCCGGATTAATACTTTTATGGAGTACAGAATCCAGACGGTCCTGCAGTTGTGCAAATGCAGAACAACCAATCAGTAGCATGAAAGTGGTTGAAAGGTATTTCATTTTATTACTATTTAAAATATCTCCAATTTTAACGAATAAATCAGTAGCAGATATCCCTGAAAATTCAATGATAAATTTTAACCCTTTATCCATTTGAGCAATTTCTCGAGGTCTTCGGGGGTGTCAATAGCCTGACTTTCTTGATCAGTAATTGCTGCGTGAATTCTGTATCCGTTTTCAATCCATCGTAGTTGTTCCAGGGCTTCAGCGGATTCCAGGGTTGATAAAGGCAGATTACTCAGGATTTTTAATGTTTCTGTTTTGAATCCGTAGATCCCAATGTGCTTGTAAAATGTATACTTTTCAATCCAGTTCTCTCTTGCTTTGCCTCTGAGAAACGGAATTGCAGTTCGGCTAAAAAGTATGGCCTCACTGTTTTTATTGAGTATTACTTTTGGAGTATTCTCATTAAACAGTTCATCATTTGAGCCGATTTTCTTTACAAGTGTTGCTATCGAAGCTTGTGGATTATCAAAGCATTTGCACAATAGATCAATTTGATTTGGATTAATCATCGGCTCATCTCCCTGAATATTAATGAGAATATCAAATTCATGGTAGTTATCTGCCACTTCTGCACAACGGTCGGTACCACTTTGGTGTTTGTTTGATGTAAGGGTAACATTTCCTCCAAATAATCTAACATGATCAGCAATACGCTGATCATCAGTGGCTACTATTAATTTATTTATTGAAATTGATTTTAAGCATTGCTCATAAACCCGCTGAATCATACTTTTACCGTCAATAACTACCAGGGGCTTTCCGGGAAAGCGGCTGGAATCATAACGGGCCGGGATAACTCCAATAACATTCATTGGTAATAAAATAGTTTCAAGCGGTTTAAAATAGTCCGTGAATCTCTCGCTCGATACTGTTTATAACAAATCCCAGATCTTCAGGTTTATTGGCAAAATCAAGTTTATCTTTATCCAGAATCAGTAATTTACCCTGAGTATAAGAGTCTATCCAATTTTTATATTTTTCGTTTAATTTGGAAAGGTAATCTAGTCTGATTCCCGCCTCATATTCCCTACCTCTGCGCTGAATATTATTAACCAGGGTTGGTACAGAGGCTTTGAGGTAAATCAACAGGTCAGGAGGCTTTATAAAAGAGGTGATGTTATCAAAAATTGCACGGTAATTTGCATAATCTCTGGAGGTCATCAGACCCATATCATGAAGATTTTCTGCGAAAATATATGCATCCTCATATATGGTTCGATCTTGAATGATATTACGGTTTTCATTTTGCAGTTCAAGAATTTGTTGGAACCGGCTATTCAAAAAATAAATCTGCAGATTAAAACTCCAGCGTTTCATATCACTGTAGAAATCTTCTAGATAAGGGTTGTTTTCCACAGCTTCAAATTGAGCTTCATAACTCAAATGTTTTGCAAGTAATTCTGTTAGAGTAGTTTTTCCTGCTCCTATATTTCCAACGATAGCTATGTGCATATTGTTTTGAGTAATGGCAAAGCGATGGCCGCCAAGTGTGTTTGAAAATACAAATAGTTTTTTTAATCGAGTTAAAATTAAAAACTTTTAAATCCTATAATTTGTCGAACTTCCTGAATTGTTTTAGAAGCACTCTCGCGAGCCTTGATCGCTCCAAATCTTGCAACTTCCCTTAGATAAGTCTCATCCCTGGCAATTTCTTTAATTTTCTCACGTATTGAAGCTGTTGAAAGAATCATGTCTTCGGCAAGTTGCTTTTTGAAGTCTCCGTATCGTATTGCACACTGATTGTAAAGGGAATCAAAATGATCATAAGTATCTGATGGTGATACTATTTTCATTAAATCAAACAGATTTTGGATAGCTTCTGGTTTTTGCTGATTTTCTTCACTTGGTCCTTCGTCACTCACCGCCCGCATTACTTTTTTACGGATAATCTCAGGCTCATCAGATAGATAAACAGCATTAGCTTCGCCTTCTGATTTACCCATTTTACCCTTTCCATCAAGTCCGGGCACTTTAACCAGCTTCTCCGTAAAATTAAAAGCAAAAGGTTCAGGAAAATATTCTGTTTTGTATAGTCTGTTAAAACGATTTCCAAAAGTCCTGGACATTTCAAGATGCTGTTCCTGGTCTTTACCTACAGGAACCTTAGTCGCTTTGTGGATAAGAATATCCGCAGCCATCAGCACAGGATAGGTTAATAAACCTGCATTAACATTGTCTGGTTGAGCACGAACCTTATCTTTAAATGAGGTACTTCTTTCGAGTTCTCCCAAATAGGCATTCATATTCAGATAGAGGTATAATTCTGCAATCTCAGGTACATCAGATTGAACGTAAATAGTTGCTTTCTCAGGATCAAGACCTGCAGCAAGATATTCTACCAACACCTGTTTAACATTGCTGTGTAAGTCTTCGGGAGTAGGATGGGTGGTTAGGGAATGATAATCTGCAATAAAAAAATAGCAATTATATTCCTTCTGCATTTGAACAAAGTTCTTCACAGCGCCATAGAAATTACCTAAATGCAGTTTACCGGTACTGCGAATACCACTTACAACAGTTTCCATAAGGGACGAAATTAAGGATTTTTTCTGAACTAAGGCCGACCTTTGTAAAACCAGGGACAGCCTTAAAACATCAAATGAATTTTCTATTTTTGAAGAAATGAAAAGGCTGCTAAAAAGTATTCATCTTTATTATTTCCAGATTACACTTGCATTGATTTTTTCAACTTTATATCCTGCCATATTCTATTTTTCTCGGAATCCGGTTAAGTTTCATGCAATGAATAGGTTGAGATTATATTTCAGTTATTTAAGCGCTTTATTTTCAGGTTTCGGTTTTCGATATTCCTTTGAAGAAAAGATTGACTGGACAAAAAATTACATTATTTGTGCTAATCATACCTCTAATCTTGACATAACAGCCCTTATTCTTCTCGCCAAACGTAACTATATATTCCTGGGTAAAGACGAATTGCTGAAGAACTTTATTACCGGAATTTATTTTCGGACCATAGATATACCATTGAAGCGGGATAGTATGATGTCGGCTTTCAAAGCGTTTAAAAAGGCAGGTGAAAACTTAAAGGCAGGTAAGCACTTGGTGATTTTTCCGGAAGGCATGATTAGTGAATATTATCCCCCGGTGCTACAACCATTCAAGAATGGTCCATTCAGACTGGCAATTGAAAATGGGGTGCCTGTTTTGCCCGTTACAATTACTAATAATTGGAATTTGATGTGGGATGATGGAAAGAAATATGGAAGTACTCCGGGTATTTGCGATATTTGGGTTCATGCTCCGATCTATACAAACGAAATGGAGGAAACAGATGCTGATAAATTGAAAGATAAAGTCTATCAAATTATTAACAATTCTCTTGAGAAGTATCAGAATCAATAAAATAGTTTAACCAAGCACTTGTTTAGACCTTATTAAATTAAATAGAAGTATGATAGTAAATCTGGATATGATCGATAAAGTTGCTCATCTGGCAAGGCTTGAAGTAAAGGAAGATGAAAAGCAGGGCTTGATAGACGACATGAATAAAATTCTTGCATTTATGGATAAACTCAATGAGGTTGACACTGAAGGTGTTGATCCTTTGGTTTATATGAGTGATGAAGTTAATGTTCTCCGGGAAGATATTGTAAAACATGAAATTACGAAGGAAGAAGGTTTGAAAAATTCCCCAAAGCAGGATGGAAAATTCTTTAGGGTAGCAAAAGTGATCAATAAACCTTAATTTGAAAGAAGTTGTAACAATAGCTTCATCCCGGTAGTCTAAACGGAAAAAAATGGCCAAAGATCCTCTTATTACTTTGTTAGACATTGGAAGGAAATATGTAATCGGTGCAGAAACTATTCATGCACTGAAATCCGTAAGTCTGACCATTGAAAAGGGTGAATTTGTAGCCCTGATGGGTCCTTCTGGGTCGGGTAAATCAACTTTAATGAATATTTTGGGATGTCTGGATACACCAACGAAAGGCACCTATGTATTAAATGGAAATCAGGTTAGTGAGATGAGCGATAGTGAACTCGCTGAGATAAGAAACAAGGAGATTGGTTTTGTTTTTCAGACCTTTAATTTATTGCCTCGATCCTCATCTCTTGAGAATGTAGCTCTACCTCTTGTGTATGCTGGTGTTGGACGAGTTCAGCGTGAAGACCGTGCTCAAAAGACTCTTGAAAGTGTAGGTTTAGGAAACAGGGTTCATCACAAGCCAAACGAACTTTCAGGTGGGCAACGTCAGCGTGTGGCAGTTGCACGTGCACTGGTAAATAATCCTTCAATCATTCTGGCTGATGAGCCGACCGGAAATCTGGATACCAAGACCTCTGTTGAAATTATGGGCTTACTTGAAGAAATTCATTCTAAAGGAAATACAATTATACTTGTAACTCACGAAGAGGATATTGCACAGCATGCCCACAGAATTGTACGTATGCGGGATGGATTGATTGAAAAGGATTACTTGAATACCAATGTTAAATCTGTATCTCCACGTTTGGCTGATATGAATGATAAAGGATCTGATTTTGAGAAGATTCACTAGGAGTTTTAAGTTGTAGGTTATACGTTATAGGCCAAAACAAGATTGATTTTAAGCTCATAATCATCAGAAAATATTACCCTGAAAATCCTTAATATAGCTTTATTGTGACAATAGAGTAGATTAACTTAGCCGCTTCTTTAAATGATTTAACTTGAATGAAAATTTATACTAAAACCGGAGATGAGGGACTTACATCTTTAATTGGTGGAACCCGGGTTCCAAAATATGACCTAAGAATCGAAAGCTACGGTACTGTAGATGAGCTTAATTCATATATAGGTATGATCAGGGATCACGATATCAATTCTGCTCATAAGGACATATTGAAGGAAATTCAGGACAGATTATTTACAATTGGAGCTTCCCTTGCATCAGATCCGGATAAATCCAGAATGAAGATTCCCGACCTTCATTTATCAGATATTAGCTTGTTGGAAGATGAAATGGATGAAATGAATAAAACACTTCCTGAACTAAAGCATTTTATCTTACCCGGAGGTAGTCAGGCTGTTTCATTCTGCCATATTTCAAGATGCGTTTGCAGAAGGGCAGAGCGTATAATTGTACATCTTAAATCAGAAAGTTTTGTTGATGATAAAGTTATCGTTTATTTAAACAGGCTTAGTGATTACCTTTTTGTACTTGGCAGAAAGTTATGTTTCGACATCAATATGCCTGAAAACCAATGGATTCCAAGAGTGTAAGTTTCATGTTGGTAAATAATTGATATAGTTATTTAATTTATTATATTTTTGCAAAAAATTAGTACAAATCAAATTCTAAGAAATATGTATTGGACATTAGAATTAGCGTCTCATTTGGAAGACGCACCGTGGCCGGCAACTAAAGATGAACTTATTGATTATGCAATCCGTTCAGGAGCTCCTGTTGAGGTTATAGAGAATCTTCAGGCTCTTGAAGACGATGGAGAGCCCTATGAGAATATTGAAGAAATTTGGCCGGATTATCCAACTAAAGACGATTTCTTCTTTAATGAAGATGAATATTAAAAAAAGCCCTTTAAACTAGGGCTTTTTTTTGTTCACTTTCAAAAGGAATAGCTATTATAATTTGAGCGTGAATTTGGTACAGTTTTGGATTAGTGATCTTCAACATTCACTAAATCTTAAAACTATGGGAAATTTACTTTACCTGATTGCTGTTATCCTGATTATCCTCTGGATTTTCGGCGCATTTGTCTCGCCTGTTGGAGGTAATCTTATACATATACTTTTAGTAATTGCAATTGTTGCGATTTTACTGCGGGTAATAAGGGGAGAATCTGTATAATCTTTAATTAGCTTGTGCCTGTTCGAAAGCGAATGGGCACAATTTAAAATTCGGGATTTAAGAAGATCTCAGCTAATCTGATATCTTCTGGAAATGTGATCTTGAAATTTCTGGTTTCTCCAGCAATCAGGTTAATTCTTATTCCTGACCTTTCTGCAACGGAGGCGTCATCAGTAAATTCATTTCTAAATTTCTGCTTGTACGCTTTTTTCAATATATCAGAACTAAAGGTCTGGGGCGTTTGAATAAGATAAATCTCTTCTCTGTCAAGAGAAATGGTATGGGTTCCATTGTACTGCCTTACTGAATCCCGGCTTTTTATTGCTGCCACAGCATTTCCTGATTGCTCGGCTTCTTCGAATGACTTGTCGATGAGTTGTTTGCTTAATAATGGTCTTACTGCATCATGAATAGCAACAATAGCTTTGGTCCTGATTGTTTTTATTCCATTTTTTACGGAATCAAAGCGTTGAGTACCTCCTTTGACAAGCTTGTGTGGAACAGAAAAATTGTGCAGCACACAAAGATTTTCCCAATACTGATGGAAATCGACATTTAGCACAACAATGATTTCTGGATTATAATCAGATTTGTCGAAAGCCTCTATTGTATGCATCAAAACAGGGCGGCCCCTGAGCAGCATGAACTGTTTTGGGACTTCTGAAAGCATTCTGGAACCAGAACCTCCGCCAACAATGATTGCAAAGTATTTCAAATCTCAATATACTAAAACCTTCTCTTATCCAATGTTAGAGTTAGTGATGTTGATGTATAACTATGGGGTATTAGTGCGAGTTTATATGATCAGCATTGCATCGCCATAGCTGTAGAAACGGTATTTTTCTTTAACAGCAACTTCATAAGCCTTCATCACATTTTCATAACCCCCAAATGCGGCTACCATCATCAGCAAAGTTGATTCAGGAGTATGAAAATTTGTAACCATGCAATTGGCAATACTAAAATCATATGGTGGGAAAATGAATTTGCTGGTCCAGTCATTTGCTGCTTTTAATTCTCTCCCGGCCGATACGGCAGATTCAATTGAACGCATGGAGGTGGTACCGATAGCACAAACTTTACGTTTATCCGCTATCGCTTTGTTTACGAGATCAGCATCTTTTTGGGAAATTATGAATTGTTCAGAATCCATTTTATGTTTGGTCAAATCTTCCACCTCAACAGATCTGAAGGTTCCGAGTCCGACGTGAAGAGTAATTTCCGCAAAATCTATTCCTTTTAATTCAAGACGCTTTAATAATTCGCGACTAAAATGCAGGCCTGCAGTCGGCGCTGCCACCGCACCTTCGTTTTTCGCAAAAATAGTCTGGTAGCGTTCTTTATCCTCAGCAGTTGCCTTACGTTTGATATATTTTGGAAGCGGTGTTTCACCCAGAATTTCAATATTTCTGCGGAACTCTTCATCTGTGCCATCAAACAAGAAACGAATGGTTCTGCCTCGTGAGGTAGTATTATCCACAACTTCCGCTACAAGCAGGTCATCATCTCCAAAATAAAGTTTATTACCGACTCTGATTTTGCGGGCTGGGTCAACTAAAACATCCCAAAGGCGTAATTCACGGTTTAATTCACGAAGAAGAAAAACCTCTATGGTAGCACCGGTCTTTTCTTTATTTCCATAAAGTCGTGCCGGAAATACCTTGGTGTTATTAATAATCATGACATCCTTCTCATCAAAATACCCTAAAATATCTTTAAATATTTTGTGTTCAATTGCTCCGGTTTTTCTGTCTAATACCATCAATCGTGCCTCATCACGAGTTTCGGCAGGGTTATGGGCGATTAAAGAGTCAGGTAAATCAAATTTGAACTGAGATAATTTCATAATGATATTTAAAAGATTTGAGGGCGCAAATTTAGCAAAATAAAACTACAAATTTAATGCCTGATATTTAGATTTTTACATGATATCACATTATCTCATTAAATAATGGTAAAGCTGTAACGTTTTTAATTAAATTTGGTCTAAACGCATATATGATATTTCTCAAACTTTTAAAGGAGAGCTTTTTGTTCGCATATGAAGCCCTTCGTCAGAATAAGCTCAGAACAATCTTGTCATTGTTAGGAATAACGATTGGTATCATGACTATTATTGGTGTCTTTTCGGCGGTTGATACGCTAAGAAATAATATTCAGAGTAGTGTTGAGAAGCTAGGAAGTAATACCATCTATATCCAAAAGTGGCCCTGGGTTGGCGGTCCCGATTTTCCATGGTGGAAATATATCAGCAGACCTCAGCCAAGCTTACGTGATTTTGATAAGCTTAATGATCGTTTAATGAATGCAGAAGGAATTTCTTATGTGATAAGTGTAGGCAATCGGACAATAAAATACAAGAATAATAGTATTGAAGGTGCCCAGATTTCTGCTGTCTCCCATGATTATTATAAAGTCGGGATATTTGATTTTGAATCAGGAAGATATTTTACAGATTCGGAGTCAAAAAGTGGAAGGCCAATTGCGATTATCGGTTATTCTATTGCTGATGGTTTATTTCCTAATCAGGATCCGTTAGGAAAGATTATTACTGTTTTTGGAAGAAAAGTGACTATAATCGGAGTATTTACAGAAGAAGGGGAAGATATGCTCGGAATTTCAGTAGATAAAACCGTTATTATACCGTTGAATTTTGCAAAAGGTGTCATAAAAGTGGAAGATGAACGATATGGCCCACAAATCACTGTTAAAGGCAGGGAAAACATTTCTGTTAACGAGCTTGAAAGTGAATTAAAGGGTACAATGCGATCTATACATCGACTTTCACCTGCTGATGATGACGACTTTTCACTGAATAAAACCACCCTATTAACTGCACAGCTCGATCAGCTTTTTGGAATTATTGATTTCGCAGGAGCATTTATTGGAGGATTCTCAATTCTGGTAGGAGGGTTTGGTATTGCTAATATTATGTTTGTTTCTGTTAAAGAGCGAACCAATATCATTGGTATTCAGAAATCTCTGGGGGCTAAGAATTATTTCATTATGCTTCAGTTTCTGATAGAATCTGTGCTTTTATGTCTTATGGGGGGCTTTATCGGACTGATCATCGTTTTCATTCTGGCATTCGTGTCTAAAACCTTCTTTGATCTGAATATTATTGTAGATATCAGTAAGGTTATTCTCACTATTATACTTTCTACAGCTATCGGCTTATTATCAGGATTTATTCCGGCATTTAATGCGTCAAGGTTAGATCCTGTTGAAGCGATCAGGAGTAAGTAGGATTTTTCTGTTACCGATTATCAGTTATCTGATGTCTGAGGACAGATGTCTGATTGCAGTGATGAACTTTTTTTAAGGATATTTTGTTGTTCCAGTTAACTGAATACAGCTAATTGACAACACAAATCACAGTTTCCTGCTTTCTTCAAGTAATCTTGCTTTGTTTATTGTTACTACTCCAATGTGCGCACAAATAAGTTCTGATATAAAATTGGCTATTTCTGAGGCTTTAAAATTCATCCAGTCCGACGGCAATTAAAAATGCTTTGTTACCATAGCTGGTTTGATAATGCCTTCCGGAAGAAAGTTCCTGATTTAACCTAGTATTTCTTTAAGCGCTACTTTTTCCTGATCTTCTTGTCCTTTTTCAACAATTTCTAGTGCTAATTTTGGAATTAAACCGATGGGTACTCCTAAAGCATTACTTATGCTGTAAAGTTTAGCAATATCTATTCCGACCTTCCCATTTTCTACATTGGCTAAGGTTTTAACTGATATGTTTGACTTTGAAGCTAAATACGCTTGTTTAAATTTAAAATGAATTCGAAGTGCTTTCACTGCCTTTCCAATTGCGGAGTTAATTGTAGCTGAATTTTTCATACAGTATAATCTAAACGAAATGAATTAATTGTTTAAGAATAAGGAGCAAGGAATTTTCCCGGCTGTTTATCAAAGATTAGTTATACGCTGGTTCATGTAAAAGGTTACATTTTTTTTAGCAAATGGTTAGTTTTTTTTATTCTAAGTTCTTTGATGGTTTTCTAGTATACCAGCTTAATGGACTGGGCGAAAAATTAAATAGATTGCCAAATCAATCATTAATCAATAAAAAAATAATTGACATTTCAAAATAATCTACCTCCCATTTTTTAGGGGGTAAATTATTTTTTCTTTTTAAAAGATAATTTTAGGTTTGAATTAATGTTTGGCCAGCAGATTAGCAAAACTTAAATCATTAAGGGTTTTGTACCAACTAACAAATTTTTTACCTTAAAAATTGAAGAAAATGAAAAAATTAAATGCATAGGAAATGGAGACGATTGAAGGAGGACGGGAAAAAAGCCATTGTGGCACAGTTACAGGACTAATGTGTTCTGCCACTTTAATAATCAGATGGCCTTTTCTATCAATTTTTGGTTTTAAACAAAAGAAAATAAAAATGTGTTTTCTTAAAACCAACTATTACAACTCCCCCACCTCTCGCAGCAATCTGGCTTTATCAACAGGAACCACCCCTACATGTTCACATACCAGTCCTCCCGCCAGGTTGGCTATTTCTGAGGCTTTAAATTCATCCAGTCCTGCTGCAAGGCACAGCGCTGCCGTAGCAATTACCGTATCCCCGGCACCTGAAACATCTGCAATATCACGTTTATGTGCTGGGATATGACGTTTGCCTGATTCAGATTGAATAAAAACCCCGTGTTCTGAGAGTGTGAGCATTACTGCACGCGCGTCAAGTTGAGTTTTTAATTTGGCGATTGCATGTTCTACTTGTCCTTTTAGTGTTGGATCGATGGCTATCTCTAGGCCGTCCTGTAGTTCTTTTAAATTCGGTTTAAAAAGATGGACACCTTTGTAGTGATGGAAATTTCGTTTTTTAGGATCTACCACCGTGATTATTGCTGCTTCATTCGCATAATCAACAATTTGGCTGATTAAATTTTCAGTGATCAGTCCCTTATCATAGTCCTGAAAGATAATGGCATCAATAGTTTGGTCTGCAAGCGTTTTTTTGATTATTCCAATCATCAACTCTGTTTCGGTTTCTGAGATATTCTCATCGGTTTCTGCATCGACCCGAACGATCTGTTGATTATGCGCTATGATTCTGGTTTTAACGGTTGTTGGGCGATCTTTAATCTTCAATATCCCCTGCTCTGAAAGATTTTGATTTCTAAGGAGTGACAAAAATTCTTCTCCGGCTTTATCTTCTCCAATAATTGCACAAATGAAAGGCTTAGCTCCTAGAGACTGAACATTCAGAGCAACGTTTGCAGCTCCTCCCAGACGGTTTTCTGTATTACTCACTTTAACTACGGGGACAGGCGCTTCAGGTGAAACACGTTCTACCTTCCCCCAGATATAGCTATCCATCATCACATCTCCAATGATCATAATATTCAATGAGTTGAACTTTTCGAAGATATCTGTCATTGGGGCTAAGGGATATAAAACCGGGTGCTTTACCCGGTTTTTAAAGCAAAATATTATTTTAAAGCGCCTAAAGCAGCTTTTATTCGTTTCATTGCCTCAATCAGCTTTTCGTTTGCCGCTGCATAAGAAAGTCTGATTGAATTAGGATCTCCAAAAGAATCGCCACTAACGGTAGCAACATGACCGGTATTTAAAAGATACAATGAAAGATCTTCAGCATTCTTAATTAGAGCGCCATCAGGTG
>CAMBFY010000026.1 GCA_945865415.1 Sphingobacterium thalpophilum | reverse complement strand
TTAAAACCTGATAGCTTAATATTCGACCTTGATGGTACCTTATGGGATGCTCTGGATACTTACCTTGAATCCTGGAATGAAGGTGCCCAAATTGCAAACCTGAACCGGGTATTTACAAGGGCAGATTTACATTACGTTATGGGCTGGGAACGATCCAAAGTTCTGAGTCATTTTTTCCCTGAGATGAATATTGATCAAAGGGAGCAGGTATACAGAACCATA
The DNA here is from genome assembly GCA_945865415.1 of Sphingobacterium thalpophilum. Classification (GTDB taxonomy): domain Bacteria; phylum Bacteroidota; class Bacteroidia; order Sphingobacteriales; family Sphingobacteriaceae; genus Daejeonella; species Daejeonella thalpophilum_A. Next base: position 18,397 of record CAMBFY010000026.1, on the reverse strand, counting down.
AATGAATGCAGGATAAGATTAATGCCAATACGTGGCGGACTGATGTATGAAGGGGTTCGAGAAGGATTAATTAAACTCAGCGCAAAGTATAAATTATTTATAGTTAGTAATTGCCCTGAGAACCTGATTGTTGAATTTTTAAAATGGGCAGATCTTGAGGAATACGTGACAGATGAAATGGCTCATGGTGTTAATTCAATGCCCAAACATTACAATATCAAACTCCTGGTAGATAAGCATAGCCTGAAATCGCCGGTTTATATTGGTGATACTTTGGGTGATGGCATAGAAACCAGAAAGGCCGGATTGCCTTTTGTATTGCTGACATATGGTTTTGGCACTACAGAGGATTACGATCTTAGATTTGATGATTTTATCTCCTTTACTGATTATTATATGAATCTTAAAGATTGATATTTTTTTTTTGACTTGATATGAATGTTTAGGCATGAAATTTAACATATTCTTTTTCTTCTCTCTTTTTCTGTTTTTATCTTGCAGTGGTTCTGTTGATCCTCAACATCTCTATGGTGAATGGAACTATGTGAAGGTTGTGAATGCTGATCCGGAGGATATCACAAGCGATGAAGAGCTAAAACAAGCAAAACCGGTCATATTTTTTTCAGAAAGTCAGGAACTCAAGATTGAGTGGGACGGCAAACAAATTTCCGCTGGTAAATTTAAACTGGATGGTAAAATGATTAGATATACTGAAACTCTGGAAGGTGGGAGAACAAGAGATTTTCCATTTTTGATCAGTAAACTAACAGATACTGAACTGGTGTTTCAAACTATGGAGAAGAATTACACCAGGGTTACTGCAATCAAAAAACGCTGACAGGGTTATGAAGATTTTTTGAGAAAATGAAAACGTTGATTTGTAGTTAGTTATGTTTTCACAAAACGGAAAACGACCGATATCAGTCGAATTCAGGGGGTGTTCTCCTCACGCAGAGTTGTGTTGATAGAAAATACAAATGTTTTATCCAATTTGGTTCCCCTTACAGACTAAAGATGCAACTATAATGCAATGATTAAGTATGTGACTATTAGGGAATTATTTTAATTTTATGCATTAGAAATAGTAATTTAGAATATTGATAAAAAATTATTTATGGAAATAAACAAAAAAGTAAATTGGGTACAAAATCCAACTAGAAAAATTGTAACACTTTACATAATTTTTACTTCTATCGGGAGTTTACTCATCCTATTATCCATTACAGACTTTTTTACACAAACTCCTTTTCAAAAGAGAAATATCACAATGTTTATGTTATTAATGCCAGCTATATGGGGTTGTATAAATATTGTAGGGAATTACAATAGGAATAAAAAGACAACAATTAATTAAAACCTCACGCAAAAACAACAAAGGACCCACGATTTAATGTAAGTCCTTGATTTTCACGTAGCGAGACCGGGATTTGAACCCGGGACCTCAGGGTTATGAACCCTGTCAGCGTTTTCGATTATTTTAATTTCTTTTTAGCTCCTTTATCTTCTGAAGCACCTTTGGTTTTTGCAGCCTGCTGTTGCCTCATATAATCTTCCATTCTCTTTTGGAAGCCGGAAGCTTTCTTTTCTGAAGCAGGTTTCTTTTTATTTTCCTGAATCTGAGCATGGATTTTATCATCATCTACAAACATTCTGATGATGTATTGCTGAGTAAAAGTCATGAGGTTAGCAAGGAAATAGTAATAGTTCAAGCCTGCAGGGAAACTATTCAGTACACCAAAGAAAATCACTGGAGTGATGTAACCAATGTATTTCATTTGACCCGTTGCGCCCGAAACCTGATTATTGAAATAAGTGTAGATCAATGTAGAGATTGTCATTAAAATACACATCAAACTGATGTGGTTTCCAAGGAAAGGTACTTGAAATCCTAAATTAAAGAAAGCGTCATAGGTAGAAAGATCTTCCATCCAAAGAAAATTTTGCTGACGTAATTCAAACAAATTCGGGAAAAAGAAGAAGAAGGCCATGATAATTGGAAGCTGCAAAAGCATAGGCAGACAACCTCCAAGCGGATTTACTCCTGCTTTTTTGTATAGTTTTAAATATTCCTGCTGTAGGAGAGTAGGGTTATCCTCGCCAACTTTACCTTTGATCTCATCCATCTCAGGCTTAAGAATACGCATCTTAGCCATTGAAAGGTATGATTTATAGGTAAGGGGCAACAGAACCATCTTAAGCAGAATGGTTAATACCAGAATAATTAGTCCGTAGCCCCATCCAAATCCCTCAAGGAAGTTAAAAACAGGTAATACAATCCATCTGTTAATATACTTCAATGGCCAGTAACCTAGGTCTATTTGTTTTTCCAGGTCAAATCCTTGTTTTTCAAGAATGTTTAACTGATTAGGGCCAAAATAAAACTCCATTGGAAATGAACTGCTTTCCTGTCTCTGGAAAGGGATTTGCATTTTGGCTGCGAAACTTTTTACTATTCCTGAATCAGGACTTGTATTAACTGCTAATTGTCCTTTATCAAAGCTATTTTTTGCAATCAGAACATTAGAGAAAAAATGTTGCTTAAAAGAAACCCATTTAATCTTAGCCTCATTTAATTCTTTAGTTTCTGATTCAGAAAGGCTTAAATTATCAACATTTTCATCTCCTTGTTTAAAATATGCACTCGAATATTTTTGCTCTCCAGGTAAATCCTTTTCCTTTAGCTTTAGAACGGCCTCCCAATTCAAAGTTAAATGCTGCTGATTAGGGGGCAGCACGTCCTGCATTCCAGTTGTGACAATAGTAAGTCCTACGTTATAACTCTCCCCTTTAATACTGTAGATATAATCAATATATTTCCCTTCTGAGTGTACCAGACGCATAGTCAGTGTTGAAGAATCGGATTTTGCAACACTTAAGGATTTGCCTGAAGGAACAAAATAAAGGTCATTGGTATTAATATTTTGACCTAAAGTTCCAAAGATCAAACCAAACTTATTTCCTTCACCTTCAAACATGATCAAAGGCTCTTGAGAATAGGTTTTAAAGTTTTTGAGTTGAACGGATGCTATTCTTCCTCCTCTTGGACTGATTCTAACCTTTAAAAATTCATTTTCAAGAATAACAGGCTCATTGCTTCCGGATTGTGCCGCTCCAAAAGGACCGGATTTTATTTTTGTTGAATCAATTGCAGGTAGTGCTACAGTTTTGGAAGTATCTGAGATAGCTACTGCAGTTGTCACTTTGTTTTTTGTAACGCTTGCTAGTGAATCCTGAGTTTGTTTGGCTTTTTCTCTCTTGATATCTTCATCAGAGGGTTGCATCAGATAAGTTGACCCAACTAATATTATCAATATCAAAAAGAGTCCTGTGAAAGTATTTCTATCCATTATTTTTTATGCTTTATTACAAAAATGCTTTACTTCTTTTTCGAGTAGCTCAAGGCGGCGGCGACAAAGTTAACAAAAAGTGGATGAGGATTATCAACAGTTGATTTTAATTCAGGGTGAAATTGTCCGCCCAGAAAAAATGGATGATTTTTCAACTCTACAATTTCAACCAGATTATTCTCAGGGTTGATTCCGGAGGCAATCATTCCGGCTTTTTCAAATGGTTGTAGATATGAATTATTGAACTCATAACGATGGCGATGACGTTCAGTAATACGGCTTTTTCCGTAGATTAAAGCCGCTTTGCTTCCCTTTTTCAGTTCGCATGTATAAGAGCCAAGACGCATGGTACCACCCTTGTTTTTTATCTTCTTCTGCTCTTCCATCATCGAGATTACCGGATCTTTGGTGTCTTCGTTCATCTCGATACTATGCGCATCCTTCAGTCCCAAAACATTTCTTGCAAACTCAATAACAGCACATTGCATGCCAAGGCAAATACCAAAGAAAGGAATTTGATGCTCTCTGACATATTTAATGGCTTCAATTTTACCATCAATTCCGCGGTTTCCAAATCCTGGAGCAACTAGCACACCGTCTAATCCTTTTAGTTTTTCAGCAACATTTTGCGGACTGATATTTTCAGAATGAATTGATTTGACTATGACCTTACACTCGTTTTTTGCACCTGCATGAATAAATGCTTCAGTTATTGATTTATAGGCGTCAGGAAGTTCAACATACTTCCCAACAAGTCCGATATTGATTTCAGCAGTCGGATTTTTAAGTCGCCCTAAAAAATCCTTCCATTTCTCGAGATCAGGTTCATTTTTATTAGCAAGTTTTAATTTGCTCAACACGGTCTTGTCCAGTTGTTCCTTCAGCATTAAAAGTGGAACATCGTAAATAGTTGATGCATCAATTGATTCAATTACCGCATTCATGTTAACGTTACAGAAAAGAGCGATTTTTTTACGAAGTTCCTGGGGAATATGGTGTTCTGTACGGCAAACTAAAATATCGGGTTGAATTCCATATTCAAGTAACATTTTAACAGAGTGCTGGGTAGGTTTGGTTTTTAACTCACCTGCAGCAGCAAGATATGGGATAAGAGTTAGATGAATAACTAATGAATTCCCTGAACCAAGTTCCCAACGTAACTGACGTACAGCTTCGATAAATGGGAGTGACTCAATATCTCCAACAGTTCCTCCCAATTCGGTAATTACAATATCGTATTCACCGGTTTCACCCAATATTTTCATATTGCGTTTGATCTCATCTGTAATGTGTGGCACTACCTGGACTGTTTTACCAAGATAAGCTCCTTCACGTTCCTGATTGATTACGTTCTGGTAAATTCTTCCGGTAGTGATGTTATTGGCTTTTGAGGTAGGAACATTAAGAAAACGTTCATAATGACCCAGATCAAGATCTGTTTCAGCTCCATCTTCCGTTACATAACACTCACCATGTTCATACGGATTTAAAGTTCCAGGATCAATATTGATATATGGATCGAATTTTTGGATAGTTACACGGTAACCTCTCGATTGAAGAAGTTTAGCCAGAGAAGCGGAAATAATACCTTTTCCTAACGACGAAGTAACGCCGCCCGTAACAAAAATGTATTTGGTCATGATAACTGAAGGATTTGCTAAGAATGTTTTATTATCCGATCGGTTTTTAACTTGTCTCAGTTAATAAAAAACATCGTTTTGTACGGGATTCAAAAGTAGGATTTTTTTTGATATATAACTCATATGTTGAGAAATTGGATGGTGTTAATAAATGCCTTAAATTGATAGTTGAGAGTTTTCAGTTGATAATTAATGGATTATCGTAAAATACAACTGTCCGTTTTCAACTGTCAACTGTCAATTGTTTTCCCTATTTTTACATTTATTTAAATATTAATACATCATCTTGACATTCAGCGATTTCAATTTTGATCCTCAGTTACTTGAAGGACTTCAAAGTATGGGTTATGTTAAACCCACCCCAATTCAATCCCAGGCAATTCCACTGATTCTTGATCATAAAGATCTTATCGCTTGCGCACAAACAGGTACAGGAAAGACTGCATCTTATCTCTTACCGGTTTTGCAGCATATCAGCATTTCTGAAAAGAAATATACTAAGGCCTTGATTCTGGCTCCCACAAGGGAACTGGCACAGCAAATTGATCAGCAGGTTGAAGGTTTGGCTTATTTTGCAGGAATTAGCTCTATCGCTGTTTATGGCGGAGGTGATGGTATGATTTACGAACAGCAACGCCGGGCAATGATGGATGGTGTTGATATTGTGATTGCTACTCCGGGTCGATTAATCGCACATCTGGCATCGGGGGTAATTAAGCTTGACCATCTTCAGTATCTGGTTCTGGATGAAGCCGATCGTATGCTTGATATGGGATTCTATGAAGATATTTTAAGAATCATCAGTAATTTACCTAAGGAGAGACAGACTTTGCTTTTTTCGGCAACCATGCCTCCCAAGATCAGAACTCTTGCTAATACCATATTAAAGAATCCGGAACAGATTAATATCGCATTATCACAACCTGCAGCCGGTATTTCTCAGCAGGTTTACATGGTTTATGATAGCCAAAAAATTAAGCTGATCAGCAAGATCCTTAAAGGCGGCGAATATAAAAGTGTCCTTATTTTTTGTTCCCGAAAGGAAACCGTCAAAGATCTAAACAGAACCCTTCGAAAAGAGGGAATTAAATCAGAAGCTTTCCACTCTGATCTGGAGCAGGAACAACGCGAAATCGTATTAAGGGCATTTAAAAGCAGGACATTACCGGTGATAATTGGAACTGATGTTTTAAGCAGAGGTATAGATGTGGAAGGCATCAGTCTGGTTATTAATTTCGACGTACCACCTGACCCTGAGGATTATATTCACCGTATTGGGAGGACGGCACGGGCAGAAACTACCGGTACTGCCATCACTTTTGTTAACGAGAGGGATCAACGTAAGTTTTCTTTCATTGAAAATCTCATTGGCAAAGAGATACCAAGAATGACTTTGCCTGAAGAAGTTGGGGAAGGCCCTGTCTATAGTCCGGGTTTGAAAAGGCCATCATCAGGTGGTAATCAAAAGAATAACAGGAATAAGAAAAAGGTTTGGGTTAACAGAAAACAGGTATAATTCAGATTTTCTCCTGATAGGTCTTTTTCAAAAGGATACACCTTTTTTACACTAAATTTTGCCGTTCATGCATGTGCTTGAAAATGAATTTCTTTCTGTAGGTATGCACCATAAAGGAGCTGAATTATGCTCCATTCTCGATAAATTTCATGGTCTGGAGTATTTATGGCAGGCCGATCCTTCAATTTGGTCATTCCATGCACCCAACCTGTTTCCGGTCGTTGGGAACTGTATGAGTAATCAAATTCATATTGACGGAATAAAATATCCGATGCAAAGGCATGGTTTTGCCCGGCACTCCCAATTTGTATTGACTGAGAATTCTCCAAAGCATACAGTTTTTACATTGGATTATTCTGAGTCAACTTTAGTCGTTTATCCTTTTAAGTTCTCTTTCCAAGTATCCTACTATTTACAGGATACTGAGCTTACCATTGTTTACAAGGTGTTTAATAAAGATAATAAACCCATCTTTTTTTCAGTTGGTGCACATCCTGCATTCAACATTCCATTTTCCAGGGATGGATTATACAATGATTATTACATCGAATTTGATCAGGATGAAGTGTTAGTAAAGCATCTGTTTAATGAGGATGGTTTTTTTACAGGTGAAACAGAACAGATGTATCTTGACAACAGGAAACTGAACCTTAGTAACGACTTATTCAGTGATGGTGCGCTTGTTTTTAAGGATATTAGATCCAGAGCGGTGCTGATCAGAAATTATCATACGCCCAATTTTGTATCTGTCTCTTACGCTGATTTCAATTCACTGGGAATATGGGCGGCTCCCGATGCACCATTTGTATGCATCGAACCATGGCTTGGTTATGCCGATAGTGCTGGAACCCTGAGAGAGTTCTCAGAAAAGGAGGGTATTCAAAAATTAGAAATTGCTGAGGTTTTTGAATGCAGTTACACGATTAGAATACATTAGTGACAATAGCATAATTGGATATGAATAACATCTGATTGTGTAATCACTCAAGAGTGATAAAATTTTTTGTAGTTCGACCCCAAAGGTGGTCGCATGTTTATAGAAACGTCATTAAACATTTTTTTCGACCCTAAAAGGGTCGTATGTGAGAAACTTTCATACATTCGCCCGCCGCTGGCGGGCGGGATTTCCATGATAACATCCTATAAACATTTGACCCCTTCAGGGTCAGCATAATGGCTTACATTGCTGAAGCACAGGTGTTCTTATATACTATCTTTTTGGCACGCGCGCACAAGCAAGACGGGCTGTCCGTCCCGATGAAATACAGCTCCGGGTAAAATAAACCTTGCCGAAGGAGGTAGCTTCCGGCTAATGATAATTTATAATAAAACGAAATTTCTCGCCGGAACTACTCCATAGGAAAGGGCTGTACTAAGCTATGAAAAACAGGTATTGATTTTCAAAATCAACGAATTGAGGCACCTGCTTCATCTTGTTATTATTACCCTAAATTTAAACTTCATTACTAGTACACGCGTGTTGCGTGTGCTATTCGTTCAAATTTATCTCTGCTAATTCGCTTAACCTATTCCTTTTTTGATAGCCGTACCCTGTCCTGCTTTCTACTTTCGCGGATCATATCTTCCATATCGTCCATTTCCGGACTTTCTTTTAGGGCTTTCCAGTCAAATTTTTCATCGAAGGGATCAAGAGCTTTTTGAGGGTCAAAAAATCGTTTATCGGAAGGTACGGCCTTGTATGGAGTTAAATCAGGAACGTCAGTAAACATATCTGCCAGATCACTTGCACCTGCATCGTATTGGTTAAGGTATGGTACACCTAAAATATTCCAGAAGGTTTTAAATATACTTCCAAAACTCGAATGGGTGTGACTTATATTGTTTTTACGGCTGTAAGGCGAAATGACCATTAAAACACTCCGGTGTGCATCAACATGATCAACGCCATCCTGTGCATCATCCTCAGTGATGATGATCAGCATATTTTTCCAGTAAGGTGTATTGGATAAAAATTCAACAATTCTGCCAATAGCAAGATCATTATCGGCCATATAGCTCTCTTTGAATGGATAACCGGCTGCCGGCCGTTCTGCAGCACCATGGTCATTTGGAAGGATAACTGTTAAAATAGAAGGCATAAGCTCTTTGCCTGCTCCCCATTTTTCATTAAATTCATTTTCAAAAACACTGACCCTGAATTGATCAGGAATTGCCATGTTGTAAGTAGGATAGGTATACGATGTGCGGGAGTACAATGGTTTAGGCATCGGATAATTAGCAAGGTGTTTGATCCCACCGTATTTATAATGATCCTTATAATCACCGGGCTCAAACATCACTCCAAAGCCAAAATTAAAATAGCTGATTTTATTCCGTTCCATATGCTCCCACATGGATCCGGCCTCATTATAATCTTCAGGATAAATGGCACCCGCAGAACCGTTAATGCCAAGATTTCCAGGGGCATCCGAATCACTACGGTAAGTTCTGTTTGAACCATAACCTGCAGCTGTTGTAGCTTCTACCCATTGATTGGGATAGGTATTTACGAGCCAGCGATGCCCGTCGGCTGATACGTCAGAATCTACATAAAAGTTATCACTTATTGAAAATGTTCTGGCTAGTTTCAGGTGATTTGGCATGACCGATGCCGATGCCACACTTGCGGTTTTTTTTCTATTACTAAAGCTTGCTCCTTCTCCAAATCTGGCAATTGAAGGGTCTCCTTTTCCATTTTTAAATTGCCCGAAAACTTCATCATAGGTTCGGTTCTCTTTAGAAATGAACACAATATGTTTTATTGGGGATTCTTTTTGCCCCGGAAAAAGTGGTATTGGGTTATTATTTCTCCAGGATAATGAACTATCAGAAACCTTTTTGATCATGAAATTATTCTCAATGACTTTTCTAGTCAAATCTACCAAATCCTTATCTTCAGGTATATCGCAGACTTGTACTGAACCAAACATTAAGTTTCCGATATAAGAACCTGCAGGTCCACTTTTGAAACTTGCTCCTCCATTTGGGCCGCTTCCAAATCCTTTAGCATTAGAAATGATCAGTTTTTTATTGTCAGGAGATACTTTTAGTTTTGCAGGGAACCATCCTGTTGGAATATGTCCGATAACTTTTAAAGAGGACACATCAATCACAGCTATAGCATTAATTCCTGATTCTGCGACATAGACACGTTTTTCATCACTTGAAACTGCAAGTCCGAAAGGAATTATTCCTCTTAGTTTACTTAGGCGCTCTTCAGGTGCAAGTTTGATATGCGTGATGATTTTTTGTTTATGGCTATCCAGAACAGTAATATTATCATTATTTCCATTGCTGATGAATACATAATTTCCTGCGGAAACAATAGAATTAGGACTTGAACCACCAATGGCCGGAATACCTTCAACCATTGCTCCAATCCTATTTCCAGTCTTGATTTTTGAAATGACCTGCGGATTTAAGGGATCTTTGACCTGCAAAACCCATACTGAAAATGCTTTTTCCGATTGCAGGGGACCAAGTCCGGGGATTCGAACCGAGTCAGTTTCAATTCCTTTTTCGGCTTCAGGTGTATCGTATGCAAAGCCTGGTATTGCAATGGACCCTCTTTTCCATCCTCCATTCACTTTCTTTTTTACATAACCGTATTCATACATCCCCACATTGGCCACATAGACTGTTTTTTCATCTTTTGAAAGGCTTATTCCGAAGGGATAACGTCCAACAGGAGTTGAAGAAATTAGCTTTTCCTGAAGCAGGTCGATGGTGAGCATTCTGAAGCCAATTTGATCCACAGCATACAGGTATCGGCCATCTTTGGTACCAACCATGTCGCCGATATACCCATGGGAGTAATCTAATTTGCTGTTTTTAAAGCTGCAATCAATCGTGCCCAAAGGCTTTCCGCTCGGAATATCAAATTTGTAAATTTTATTGCTTTGACCACCGGCTACATAAACTGTTTTATTATCCGGCGAAATTACCAAACCCATAAATGCAGATTCAAGAATTCCCTTGTCACCATTCGGATTTTCAGGCACCTGTGTAATTTCTGGTTTTTCAGAAAGGATATTTTTCAAGATGTTAATCGAAATCGGGCTGGTGCCTGAATTTGCTGTGATTGCAATATTTCCGTCACTGCTGATGGCCAGTCCGAAGGGATGTGGAGCAACCCTATGTGTTTTTCCTAAAGGACTTACATAGCGTCCATTAGGAATAACAGTTTTGCCATCCTTGTTGATGGTCACATATTCATCCCCGGCAGGGGCAGAAATTATGAAGTTGGGAAGCTGGGCTAAAAGTCTTTCTGATAAAAATACCAGAACTGTTAAAGTAAAACAGAGTTTAAATTTTATCTTAAAACGGTGTGTTGTAAATTTACAAATCATAAATTTTAGTTTGGACGAAAAATGTAAATCTATGCCATAAAATTAAGATGGAGATTAAATCTGTATGAATATTATTTTATCTTTTGATACACAATTTTTGGCCATAATGAACCCTAGTGAACATAACGTACTAGCTGATTTATAAATTCTTTCTCTGAAATACTGTAATATTTAAATAATCCTGATTGTAGTGTAAAGACTCCGGTACTTCACCGGAGCTTGAAACGCAAAGCGGGGATGAAATAACCGAAAAGCACAGAAATTCGCTCTTATAAAACAAAAGAGTAAGATTTTTTAGAAAGGGAAAGCCTCAGCTTCTGATTAACGGTAACCCCGCTATCCGCTTTAGTCCCGCGAAGGGGCGGGAGCTGCCGCTTCTATCGGGTTTATTTTACTCCTGTCATTTGCATTTTTAAATGGGATAGCTAAACAAACTAAGTATATATAATTATATCATTTGTTTTCATTGATCTCGTTAAGCAGAACCATCCTCACAAGATACTGATCCATATCGTCCTCATAGATCATCTCACATTGCCAGCCGGCTTTTTCTGCAATAGTCTTTAAGGTTTTGAAATCAACATACAACCACTTAAACCAATTTCCTTTAACCTTTTGATATTCATATTGATAAGATATTTCACCGTAATATTTACTGGCAATAAAATCATCGGGTTTGTAGAGGTAAGCAATGTCAGAAGAATCAAAAATAAGTTGGCCTTTTGGCAATAATAAATCTTTTATTTTGTCAAGAAAATTAATTAGACCAGGGATATCTCCACATAGTCCGATTCCATTCATAAGCAATAGTATCGTATTAAATTTATCAGAGTCGTATTTTAGGATATCGGCATGAATAACTTTTTTAACGCCCCTGTGTTTCATAATTTCACAGGCTTTTGCAGAGATCTCTAAGGCAGTCACATCAATTCTTTTAGATTGTAGAATCAGGGCATGGCTACCAACCCCGGCACCAATATCCAGAGTTTTTCCCCTGCACAGATCCATTGCGATGATCTCCATTTCGGGCATACCTGCCTCGGATCTGAAGAAAATATCAACAGGCATGTCTTCCGGGTGCCCATAGCTGTTGTACAGCCAGAGCTTACTTTTTAATTTGCCCTTGTATTGATCAAGTAATGCTTGTCCGTAGATATCCATTTGCATTTTGTCATTGAATTAAACCTAAATTTAGATTCTTAATCCTGACCTCGCTAATTTTTTCTAATATTGGCTAAAAATACTCCATGTGAATTGCTTTAATTTAAATTTTATTGATTTTTCATGAGATTATATTTCTGTTAATTGTTTGCTTTCAAATTCATTTTTTATACTAATAAAATTAGTAAATTGCTTCATGAATTTCCAGAGGATAAAAGTCTTAAATTGAAAATTTAATCTGAATATATGTCAACAGAAGTAAAATGCCCATCCTGCGGTCACTCGTTTCCACTTGAGGAAGCCATTGGCAAGGAATATGAGCAGGAATTGCGGGATAAGATGATTGCCTGGCAGAAGAAGAAGGATGAGGAATTTTTAAAGAAGGAAGAGGATTTTAAGGTTCAACAAAAAGCGCTTTCTCTCAAATACGAGCAGCAGCTGGCACAGGAAAAGATCAATCTTGAGGAAGCGGTTCGTAAAAGTATTGCAATAGATTTTGAGAACAAACTTAATTTTTTAGAAAATGCTAATCTGGAGAATCAGGAAAAATTAAAGCTGGCAGGGCAGAAGGAGCTGGAGTTTTTAAAGAAGGAACAGGAACTTAAGACCAGAGCTGAAGAAATGGAGATCGAGATTCAGCGAAAGATGCAGACCGAGCGCAATCAAATCGTTGAACAGATAAAGAAGCAGGAGCTTGAAAAAAATCAGTTAAAGGAAACCGAACATCAAATGCGGATAAAGGAATTTGAGAAGCAATTAGAAGATCAGAGGAAGCTGGTTGATGAAATGCGCCGAAAAGCCGAACAGGGCTCGATGCAGTTGCAGGGAGAGGTTCAGGAATTGATTCTGGAAGAATTGCTGAGGGTTACATTCCCATTTGATGAAATAGGTGAAGTAGGTAAGGGAGTTCGTGGTGCCGACTGTATTCAGGTGGTCAGGAATAAATTTGGACAGGATTGCGGTAAGATTATTTATGAAAGCAAGCGTACCAAAGATTTTGCTGCAGACTGGATCGATAAGCTTAAAAAAGACATGCGTAAAGAGGGAGTGGATGTTGCAGTGATTGTAACCCAAACTTATCCTAAAGGCATGACCTGTTTTGGGGAGCGGGATGGTGTTTGGATTTGTTCTTTTGAAGAAGTAAAGGCTGTTGCCTATGTTTTACGGGATGGGATTCTGAGACTTTATAACTCCTCCAAATCACAGGAGAACAGGGGAGATAAAAGGCATATGCTTTATGATTATCTGACCGGGACTGAGTTCTCAGAACAATGGAAAGCCATTCGTGAAGGTTATATGAGTATGCGCTTATCCATTCACAGGGAGCGTGATGCAATGGAGAAAATGTGGAAAATGCGCGAGAAACAATTAGATAAGGTTTTGCTTAATGCTTCAAGTATTAAGGGATCTATTGAAGGTATTGCCGGTGCGGATACGATCTCGCTGAGCCTTTCGGATGATGAAGATGATACGCTATTGCTTGATTAGGAATATTGGTGGTGTTTGATATCTCAATACTAACTACTCAATACTAACCACTACCTTTGCATTTCAAATTATAATCTGGTTAAATGGTCTTGTTAGAGAAATTAAAGCTGAGTAAGCCCTTAGTAAGAGCAATGACTGATGCGGGTTATTTAGGTCCAAAAGAAATTCAGCTTAAAACAATGTCACGTATTCTGGGTGGCCAGGATGTGATTTCAGTAGCACCTGAAGGTTCAGGGAAAACAACAGCTTATGTTTTGGGATCTTTGATGCGCTTAAAATACGGACTGGAAGAAGCTCCAAGGGCTTTGGTTCTTGTTCCGGATAAGGATCATGTATTAGCCGTCATTGATCGGTTTGAATTATTGAACAGAAATCAGACCATTCGAATAGTGGGATTATATTCCGAAGGAGGGATGGAGTCGCAGATGGATGCATTGGCCGATGGTGCTGATATAGTGGTCGCAACTCCTGACAGGGCGAGGGCGATCTATCTTAAACTTGGATTGAACCTGAACAAGATTATCATGTTCATTGTGGATGATGCCGCAGAGATTGTTAAACGTGGCATGCAATTGCCTGTAGCAGAACTGGCCAGAAGCATTGTTAAATGCCAGCATCTTGTATTTACTGAGGTTCTGCATGATAAACTGCATCTGTTGATTGATCAATTTATGAATCAGCCGGCATTGATTGAAGTGAATGATCTGGGTGAACCCAAATTGGAAACTATTGATCAGCTACTTTATAAAGTTCCTGATTTTAAGACAAAAGTAAATTTGCTTAATCTTCTGCTTCGGGATAAGGATGTATTTAGTAAAGCTGTTGTTTTCGTAAATACCAGACTCACCGCAGAAAAAGTATTCAAAAGCCTTTTTAAATACCTGGATAAAGATATTGCGATTTATAAACCTTTATTCTTTGATCACCCCGGTTTTGATCTTATCGATGATTTTAAACAAACAGATGATGCAAGAATATTGCTTATCGCAGATGACCTGAAAGAATCAATTCAGTTTGATGGAATTCCCTTTATTTTTCATCTTGAAATTCCAGCAGATGTCGAAACTTTTGTCGGTAGGATAGTGAAGAATAAGTCAAATGCTGAAAACGAACAAATGGCAATCAGCTTTTCAACCGATATTGAGCTTGCTTTGATTAAGAAAATTGAGCTGGCCATTGGTAAATTGCTTCCAATTGCAGAGCTGCCTGAAGATCTTGTCATTGAAAAGGATAAACCCAAAAAGGCTATCAAAACCACTAAGATTACTCCGGAAACTGAATCGCTAAGCGGAGCAGCCTTCCATCCCAAAAAGGAGAGTAATGCTAAAGATTATAATTACAGTTCAAGGGAAAAGGCAAAAATGAAATTTAAGAACAGATAGTCACCTGTCATCTGTGATTTCAACAATCACTGTTGTCTGGTTAAAATATACTATTAGATAAAATATTCACATTTATGCTAATTAGGACATTTTTAAGTGTATTATAAAAAGCAAGCCTTCTTTCAGCGTTGTATTAGTTTTTACAGATTCACTTCCTTAAAATCTGCAATATTTTTACCTATAATGACAGGACTGTTCATAGGCTTTGGCCTAAGCACAAAATCTCCGTTAACTTTTTTTCCGCCTCAGCTGGTGCGGTAGGCACAGACCAAGCCAAAGCATTAACTTGAATAGCATCAGGTGCAGCGGCGGCATTTATTCGTTTTTGTCTATTGTTTTTAAGGTACTCATGGTCTCGTCGTTCCTCCTCGGCATGTTTCTTTTCTGCTGCAGGAACCTCCCGTAGGGAAGCTTGAGCACAAAAGAAAAATCTAATAAAAAGCGAAAAAAGAAAAAAGAAAAATTATGAGATAAAATATGTTCATTATTCCAATAGTTTCACGTTCCTAAGACACTGCTATTTTTTTACCTCCTCATGGCAGAACTGGGGCATTGAATCTTCAGTCTAATAGTATTTTATAGCTAAATTGATTGATATTTGTCGGGATAATTGATAATTGGAGCAAAGAAATACTTTCTCCAGATATGTTCAAGTTGATCGGACACCATTATTGGTGTGATTTATCATAAAAATTCCAATGAGTAAGAAAAAGATTATAGTTGCAGTAACAGGAGCGAGTGGTTCAATTTATGCAAAAGTATTATTCGATAAATTAAAAGACCTGAACGATCAGATTTCCGAAATTGGCATCATCATGTCTGACAATGCCAAAGATGTCTGGTTTCATGAACTTGGAAATAAGGACTATTCATCGTATAGCTTCAGGTTTTATGATAAGCGGGATTTCATGGCTCCCTTCGCTTCGGGATCTGCCGGTTTTGATACAATGATTGTTTGTCCGTGTTCTATGGGAACTTTGGGCCGCGTTGCAAGCGGTGTTTCTGATGATCTGATTACCCGAGCTGCAGATGTTATCCTCAAAGAAAGACGCAAACTGATTTTGTTGGTTAGAGAAACTCCATACAACCTGATCCACATCAATAATATGAAAACGATCAGCGAAGCCGGTGGGATAATTTGTCCGGCAACCCCTTCTTTTTACAGTCTTCCAAAAACTATTGAAGAAGTTGCCGCAACTGTTATAAATAGGGTAATCGATTTAGTGGGTTTTGATTATGAATCTTATCAGTGGGGGAAAAATCAAGTTGATAGTTAAAAATTGATAATGGACAATCGAAAATTCGTTCATGTTGGTTTGGTACTTTTATTCCTATTTACCTGAGTTCGATATAAAATTTTTCAGCGCTGTTTTAGATTGAAGATTTTATCTTGTTTTAGAAATCAGGCTATGTTTCTCTTCAGTCCTTTTTCACTTTGTTCTACTCTGGTTATTTGCCTCAGGTTTAGTAGATATTACGAAATTCTTTAAGCAAAAAGGCAGAGCTGCCGCGAGTTTATTTCAAATGGCAGATAGTCTTCTGGATGAGCCACCCCTTGCAATGAAACACAGCACCAGGTAAAATAAACCTTGCCGTAGGAAGTATCTTCCGGCTATTTGTAATTTGACATTCAAAGCGATTTTTTGCCGGAAATACTCCGGAGGAAAGGGCTGAACTGACCTATACTACACAGGTATTGCTTTCAACAAACCCAATATTGTTGCTCCAGAGCCCAATCTGATGTTTTATACCCGTATCATTTTAATCCTACTTATATCGATTTCAGGTTATTACTAATTGCCACAAGATGGCTGTCTGGAGCCCATTATCATTGACCCATTTTCTATTTCCCATTCCCGATTCCCAGTTTTCTCTTCACATTTCTTATCTTTACGCCTTAACATGAACAAAAAGGTTGCATTTTATACACTGGGTTGTAAGCTGAATTTTTCAGAAAGCTCAGCAATCGGGCGTCAGTTTAACGTTGCAGGTTTTGAAACTGTAGCTTTTACAGACAAAGCAGATATATATCTGATCAATACCTGCTCTGTGACAGATCATGCTGATAAAAAGTGTAGAAAAGTTGTTAAAGAGGCTTTAAAACATTCCCCAAATGCTTACATCGCTATTGTTGGTTGTTATGCTCAGCTAAAACCTCAGGAAATTTCAGAAATCCCGGGAGTTGATATTGTGCTGGGTGCCGCTGAGAAATTTAGGATTATTGAATACATCAGTGATTTAACCAAGCAGGAGAAAACGCAGGTTTTTAATCAGGATATTAGTGAAACCAAAGACTTTATTCCTTCTTATTCATTTGGCGACAGAACCCGTACCTTTTTAAAAGTTCAGGATGGTTGCGATTATACCTGTTCATTTTGTACCATTCCTCTTGCACGTGGAGCGAGCAGAAGTGAAACAATTGAAAATGTTCTTGAACAGGCGAATGAAATTGCCGGCTCGGGTGTGAAGGAAATTGTACTAACCGGTGTAAATCTTGGTGATTTCGGAATCCGAAACGGACAGAGAGAGGACAAGTTTTTTGATCTGGTAAAAGCTCTTGATCAGATTGAGGGAATTGATAGAATACGGATTTCTTCTATTGAACCCAATCTGTTGAGCAATGAAATCATAGAATTTGTTTCCTTGTCGGATAAATTTGTTCCCCACTTTCATATTCCTCTTCAATCCGGCAGTAATAAAATACTGGGTTTAATGCGTCGGAGATACAAACGCGAATTATATGCCGATCGGATTAAGGAAATTAAAAGATTAATGCCCGATTGCTGTATCGGGGTTGATGTTATTGTTGGATTCCCGGGTGAAAGTCGCGAAGAATTTCTTGAAACCTACAATTTTTTGAGTGAACTGGATGTTTCCTATTTACATGTATTCAATTATTCAGAGCGTGAAAATACGGATGCAGCGGTCATGAAAGATTCTGTACCTGGTTCCCAAAGAGCCGACAGGAGTAAAATGCTCCATATTCTTTCAGAAAAAAAGCGCCGTTCATTTTACGAAAACCAGTTAGGAAAAACAGCAGAGGTGCTTTTTGAGGCTGATCATAAAAATGGATTTATGCATGGATTTAGCCGAAATTATGTGAAGGTTAGGGCACCTTATGATCCATTGATGATCAATGAAATGCGACAGGTGAAATTTGAAAATATTGCTTCTGATGGTGATATGGACATTTCTGAATTGACAGAAACATTTGTGCATTAAAAACTTATTCCTGATTTAATTCCTTAGCTTTTTATTAATATTGTAGTAATTAACAAGATTGTATATTTAGCCTATGTTTCCTACCATAACTTATCTTATCGAATATTTAACTGGTATTAACATACCATTGCCAATTCAAACCTTCGGATTTTTTGTTGCTATTGCTTTCGCGGCAGGGTATTGGGCACTTTCTCAGGAATTTAAAAGGAAGGAAAAATTGGGACTTGTGTTGCCTTTTACGCGTGAAATCAAAGTAGGTGAGCCTGCAAGTACCCAGGAACTTTTTTTTAAT
>CAMBFY010000025.1 GCA_945865415.1 Sphingobacterium thalpophilum | reverse complement strand
ATACTATGGGAAAACTTGTTTTTGAAAGTCTGCACCAGATTGTTGGGAAGAGAATGAGCTATTGAGTTCTCTGTTACCAGTTAACGGAGATGTCCTACTAAATTGTCGAATTAATAGTCATTCTCAACTCATTTCTCATATCTACCTAGATTCTATCTCCATCACCAAATCATCCGTATTTACCAGTGTACCTGGAGTTAATACAATTTTTCCGACAATTCCATCATGGTTTGCTGCAATATTAGTTTCCATTTTCATCGCCTCGACCATAAACAAAGGCTGATTTTTCCTCACCTGATCGCCCTTTTTAACGAAGACTTTAGATAGCATCCCCTGCAAAGGTGAAGCAACATGACAGTCATTTTCCTTTTCTACCTTTCTATTCTCCTGGCGTATAACCTGAACAGATCGGTCCTGGACTTCAATATTTCTGGTCTGTCCGTTTAATTTAAAAAAAACTGTCCGCATTCCTCTTTCATCTGCCGGACCAATAGACTGAAGTCTGACCAGTAGCGTTTTACCCGGAGCAATTTGTACCGTAGTTTCTTCCCCCGGCTTCATCCCATAAAGAAAATACCTGGTAGGAACTACATCCACATCACCGTATTTTCTGTACATAAGCAGGTAATCTTCAGTTACTTTAGGATAAAATTTGTAAGAAAGGTAGGTTGTGTAAGTAAGATCTTCGCCGAATTTCTTCTTGAAATCCTTAAAATCCTTATCCAAATCCAATGCAGGAATATGTTTTCCTGCTCGGTCTGTGAGGGGTAATTTTCCTTTCAGAACAATTCGCTGCAGCTCTAAAGGAAATCCGCCTTCAGGTTGCCCGAGTTCTCCCATAAAATAAGAAACAACAGACTCCGGGAATGAAATCTGATCCCCTTTGGTAAAGATATCCTCTTTGGTGATATTGTTTGCAACCATATACTGTGCGAGATCACCAACCACCTTCGAGCTTGGTGTGACTTTAACAATATCTCCAAACATCTCATTTACATCTGCATAACGCTCTTTGATCTCTTCAAATTTATCTCCTAATCCCAAAGCAATGGCCTGGGGTTTAAGATTGGAATATTGACCACCCGGAATTTCATGCTGATAGACTTCCGCAGAACTTGACTTCATACCAGATTCATAAGGATGATAATAATCCCGGACACTTTCCCAGTAATTGCTGAACTGATTCAAAGATTTTATATTATATGGATTCTCACGCTCATGAAACCGCATCATCTCCACAATAGAATTGAAATTAGGCTGGGAGGTCAAGCCGGATAATGCACCAAGTGCACAATCCACTACATCAACTCCAGCATCTATAGCCTGCATATAGGTAGCCGACTGTAAAGAGGAAGTATCATGCGTGTGCAAATGAATTGGAATCTTTACCGTGTCCTTTAAAGCCTCAATTAAAATTTTTGCTGCATATGGCTTAAGTAAACCCGACATATCTTTTACACCCAAAATATGCGATCCTGCATTTTCAAGATCTTTGGCTAATCGTAAATAATAATCAAGATTATACTTGCTGCGCTTCGGATCCAGAATATCTCCGGTATAACATAATGAACCTTCGGCAATTCCTCCGGTTTTGCGGACCATATCAATACAGGGAGCGATATTTTCCATCCAGTTCAGGGAATCGAAAATCCGGAATACATCTACGCCGTTTTCCCAGCTTTTCTGGACAAAGGATTCAACCAGATTATCCGGATAAGCCGAATATCCAACTGCATTACATCCTCTAATCAGCATCTGAATCAGAATATTAGGCATTGCAGCTCTTAATTTCTGTAATCTGATCCATGGATCTTCATGAAGGAACCTCAGACAAACATCAAAAGTTGCACCTCCCCAGGCTTCCATACTAAAGGTTTGTGGATGATCCTTGGCATAAGCTTCGGCAACTTTGAGCATATCATAGGTACGCATGCGTGTTGCCAGTAATGACTGGTGCCCATCACGAAAGGTAGTATCAGTATAATAGATCTTCTTTTCGTTCTTTAACCAGGAACAGAAACCTTCAGCACCCAGTTCCGTAAGCATATCCTTGGTACCCTTTGGATATGGTGCCATATGATCAAACTCGGGGATTACCGGCTTTTCAAGCCTGATATTTGGATCAAAGTTTTTGACATCCGGATTGCCATTCAATGAAATATCCCCCAAAAAGGACAATACGCGTGTACCGCGGTCAAGTCCTGTTGTGATAGCGAACAGCTCAGGATATTCCTGTATGAAATTAACAGTTGCTTTCCCCTCAACAAAAACAGGATGATTGATCAGGTTCTCCAGAAACTGAATATTATTTTTAACACCCCGGATTCTGAACTCACGTAATGCACGGTTCATCTTACGAGCTGCATCTACCAGGCTTGCTCCCTGAGTACTGACCTTAACCAGCATGGAATCAAAAAAGGGACTGATCTTCATACCCGGATAGGTACTTCCCTCATCCAGCCGTACCCCAAAACCGGTTGCATTTCGGTAGGTAATCAGTGTTCCATAATCAGGTTTGAATCCATTTGATGGATCTTCTGTGGTTATACGGCATTGCATGGCAAAACCATTCTTCATAACCTGATCCTGAGCCGGAAGTCCAATTTCAGGGTCGGATAATTTATAGCCATCAGCAATATAAATCTGAGTTTTGATCAGATCAATTCCGGTGATCATTTCAGTGACTGTATGCTCTACCTGAATTCTTGGATTAACTTCGATGAAATATATTTTTTCATCAGAATCGACAAGAAACTCAACTGTGCCAACATTATTATAATTCACTGCTTTTGCAATGCTAACGGCATAATGATAGAGTTTCTCACGGGTCTCATCTTTTAGATTCAATGAAGGTGCCACTTCAACCACCTTTTGGAACCGCCTTTGAACCGAGCAATCGCGCTCATACAAGTGCATTACATTCTGATGGCTATCAGCAACAATCTGAACTTCTATATGGCGCGGGCGTTCAATGAACTTCTCCAGGAAAACTGTATCGTCACCAAAAGCATTTTTAGCTTCACTTCTGGCTTCAGGAAATGCCTTTCTAAGCTCATCTTCAGTTCTGACAACCCTCATTCCACGTCCGCCCCCACCTGAAGCTGCTTTTAAAATCATTGGGAACCCAATACGATTCGCTTCAGAAAGTGCAATATCCAGACTGATCAGATCTGGTTCATTGCTTTCTATAATCGGAATTTGGGCACTTTTTGCGACTGTTTTAGCAGTAATTTTATCCCCTAAAGCAATCATCACGTCAGGCGGGGGTCCGATAAAAATAATTCCATTTTCAGCGCATTGCCGGGCAAATTCAGGGTTTTCTGATAAGAAACCATACCCGGGGTGTATGGCATCTGCCCTACAGTATTTAGCCATGTCAATTATGGCCTGAATATTAAGATACGGCTTTAAAGGGTCGTTATCTTCACCAATTTGATAGGCTTCATCAGCCTTATAGCGATGAAGAGAGTAACGATCTTCATAAGTGTAAATAGCGGATGTCTGTATATTTAATTCATTACAGGCACGACTAATTCTGATCGCAATCTCCCCTCTGTTTGCAATCAGTATTTTCTTAATATTCATAAAAAATTATTTTGAATACAATATAAAAAATAAAATACCTAAAACCAAATAAGATTTTGGTTCAAATTCTTGTTATAATAAACTTAAAAGGCATTTAAATGACACGAAATACTGATAAAAGACATAAGTCGATAAATCTGGTTAAAATCCAGGCTGATTCCGAAATATAAATTGGCGAAACTGAATATTCACACTATTTAAGAAAAGTATGAACTGTTATAAAGTGTTATAATCTCTAAATAGAAGTATTAGTCAATCCACTCAAACCTGGTATAAGGTACCAATGCAGCCGGAATTCGAATTCCCTTAACCGTCTGGTTGTTCTCAAGCAGAGAAGCCACAATACGCGGTAGTGCGAGAGCACTTCCATTTAAGGTATGTGCAAGCTGTGGCTTGCCATCTCCACTTTTGAAACGTAGTTTAAGACGATTACTTTGGTAGGTCTCAAAATTGGAAACCGAGGAAACCTCAAGCCAGCGTGCCTGAGCTCCACACCAAACCTCCATGTCATAGGTTTTAGCAGAGGTGAAGCCCATGTCGCCACCACATAAACTAAGTACCCGGTAAGGCAGCTCGAGCTTTTGCAGTAATGACTGAACATAACTACTCATATTTTCCAAAACCTCGTAAGAGTGGTCGGGATGAACAACCTGAACAATTTCCACCTTGTCAAATTGATGCAAGCGGTTTAATCCCCGGACATGAGCCCCATAAGAACCTGCTTCCCGACGGAAACACGGAGTATATGCACAATTTTTAACCGGTAATTCTTCCTCTTTCAAAATCACATCACGGTATAAATTTGTGACCGGAACCTCTGCTGTAGGAATCAGATAAAGATTATCTCCGGTGACATGATACATCTGTCCTTCTTTATCCGGAAGTTGTCCGGTACCAAAGCCCGAAGCCTCATTAACCACAATTGGAGGCTGAATCTCACGATACCCTGCTACCTCTGCATGATCAAGAAAGAAATTAATAAGCGCACGTTGCAATTTTGCTCCCTTACCTTTATAAACAGGGAAACCGGCACCGGCAATTTTATTACCAAGCTCAAAATCAATAATATCGTATTTTGACGCGAGTTCCCAATGAGGCAAAGCTCCCTGCATCAGCTGCGGTATCTGACCATGTTCTGAGGCTATCAGATTATCATCAGCTCCAGAACCTTTCGGTACAGACTGATGTGGTAAATTAGGCAAAAGTACCAGCTCAGATTGTAAAAGGATTTCAATGGCAGAAAGTTTATCACCCAGAGCACGTGTCTGCTCTTTAAAAGCAGTTGTTTGAGCCTTTATAGCTTCCGCTTCTTCCTTTAAACCTTGACGCATCAGTTCGCCAACTTTTTTTGCAGCTGCATTAGCTTCAGCAGCAATAGAATCCAAATGGGTTTGAGTATGTCGTCGGTCTTCATCAAGTCTTATAATCTGATCAACCAGTTCAAGACTTTTAAAATTCCTGACAGATAAACGATTTAAAACTTCCTCTCTATTTTCGCGGATATAACTAACTTGCAGCATCTTTAATAATTTTAGACAAAGATATAAACAGTTTGGAGTTTGGGCTTTGATTTTGGAGTTTTTCCAGATTGAATGCCTGAATAAGTATAGAACCAATGAGCGGCAAACTTTATCTAGTACCTACACCAATCGGCAATCTGGAAGACATGAGCTTCAGGGCGGTTCGCATTTTGAAGGAAGTAGATCTGATTCTTGCAGAAGATACCCGCACCAGCGCACCTCTGCTGAAGCACTTTGGCATAGACAAGAAATTATTTTCGCATCATCAACATAATGAACATAAGTCTGTCACAGAGGTGATCCGCTTTTTAAAAGAAGGCAAACAAATTGCATTAATATCTGATGCGGGTACCCCGGCAATCTCTGATCCGGGCTTTTTGCTCGTACGTGAAGCAATCCGTAATGATCTGCCAGTAGAATGTTTGCCAGGTGCTACTGCTTTTGTTCCTGCCCTGGTAAATTCAGGTCTGGCTGCCGATCGTTTTACATTTGAAGGTTTCCTTCCGGTTAAGAAAGGTCGTCAAACCAGAATGAAGGAACTGAAGAGTGAGAGCCGTACGATGATATTTTATGAATCACCCCACCGACTTTTAAAAACTCTTGAAGAGTTCGCAATATATTTTGGACCGGAGCGTCAGGCATCTGTTTCTAGAGAGTTAAGCAAACTATTTGAAGAGACCAGAAGAGGCACTCTTGAGCAAATCAAACAACATTTTGAGACACATACCCTAAAGGGTGAGATAGTTATTTGTGTTGCAGGCACTTGAATTTAAATAACGACCTCTTTAAATTTACATTATAATAATATTTATAGTTTATTTTTGAGATAATCAAGGTATGTTTTTGAATTTTGAATCAGCTTTAACTTCAATAAAGTTTACGATTTTGAGCCAAAAAGAAGCCTTGACAAATTATCAGATGAATTTTATACATGCCCCAAGAACTATAAAGTATGCTGATTGAACACTATTTAACAGAGCATCAGGATCCAAGAACAGCAGAAAAGGTTTTGGGTAAATTAAGGGATATGCTTACCACTGGTGAAGACGTTATCTATCTTGCAATACAAAAAAGACCTGCCTTAACCCTGATTCCGGATTGTATCGCCGTAACCAATAAACGAATTGTGTTTTGCATTCCTGAAAATCTGGGACTTACCACAGCGTATAAAACCTTCCCTTGGGCCGAAGTAAAGCAGGTTTCCTTCAAAGAAGAATTTTTTGGATCAAAGTTTATAACTATTTCTCAAAGAGGTGAAAATGTTGCAATAGATTTCATTCCAAAAGTTCAGGCTCGAAAACTCTATCAGTTTTGTAATGAGCAACTCGAAAAAGTAAAGCCATTTCCGGGATTTGAAGAAAAAATCAGCGTTCTCCAAAATGAGAATATCGGAGATGATTACGCGTCGTACATTGAAGTTGTGGAGAATAATAATCCGGTTATACATGGAGTAAAAATAGCCAAACCCGAAGATGAAATAACCCTGAAACTCCAAAAATTGAAAACTTTACACGAAAAACATCTGATTAGCCAGGATGAGTATGAAAATAAAAAGGCTGAAATTTTATCCAGACTTTGATGAAAAGAAATTATCAGCTTGCACTTTTAAGCGCATTCTTACTTTGGTTTGCTTGGCCTCCGATTCCATTTAGTTCGGCAATTCTTTTAATAGCACTCGTTCCAATATTAATTGCAACTGATAACATTATAAAATCAGAGGTAAAGAAAAAGGGTAAATTAATCTTTCAGACTACCTTTCTTTGCTTCTTTGCATGGAATACAGCAAGTATTTATTGGGTTTTCAATTCATTGGATTCGGCAATGTCTACCTGGGTTGCAGCTCTAATCTCACTAATTCCTTTTGGTTTGGGAGCAGTTTTAATGACACTGGCATTCTGGCTGTATTACCGAATGAGATTAATTACTTCAAGGATATGGGCTCATACCGGACTGATTTGTTTCTGGATTGGATATGAATATCTCCACCAAAGCTGGGATCTTGCATTCCCATGGATGAACCTCGGAAATGGATTTGCCAGCACCCACCAGCTTGTACAGTGGTATGAATATACAGGTGTTTATGGTGGCACACTTTGGATACTCCTTACAAATATTTTATTTTTTGAGATCTGGATTTCTCTTAAGGCAGGCACGCTAAAATTAAACAGAAACCGCTTAATTATTCCCGCAGCAACTCTAGTTATTTTTCCGATTGCTATTTCATTGTCCATTTATTTCAATTATACAGAAAAGTCAAATCCGGCGAATATTGTTGTAGTACAACCCAATATTGATCCCTACAAAAAATTTGGTAGCATGCCGGCTTCCGAACAAATCGTTCGTTTGATACACCTTTCAGATTCATTAGGACAAAGCAATACTGAGTATTTTATATGGCCTGAAACTGCCATATCACAAGCCACCGAAGAGAAAACATTCAGGGAAGACGAAAACTTTAAAACAATTCAGAGCTTTCTAAATAAATACAAAAATTCAAATCTTATTTCAGGAATTGAGAGCTATTCCATTTATGATTCCGCTGAAACATTGACAGCTCGTTTCAATAAAAATAACGGGATCTATTTTGATGTATTTAATGCTGCTGTATCCATAGAAAATTCAGGGACATTACAATTTTATCATAAGTCAAAACTTGTACCCGGTGTTGAGCAAACCCCCTTCTCGAACGCATTATCCTTTTTGAAGCCAGCCTTTGCTGCGTTTGGTGGCGCAACAGGAAGTTATGGCAAGCAGGATGAACCATCAGTTTTCTATTCACAAAGCGGGATCGGATCGGCTCCGGTGATTTGTTATGAATCAATATGGGGCGAATATGTCGCCGAGTATATTAAAAAGGATGCACAATTTGTTGCAATCATCACTAATGATGGTTGGTGGGGTAATACCTCGGGTAAAGACCAACACTTTCAATATGCAAAACTCAGAGCTATTGAAACCAGAAGATGGGTGGCCAGATCTGCAAATACCGGAATTTCTGGATTCATAAATCAGCGCGGTGATGTTGTTCAGCAAACCAAATGGTGGGTTCAGGGTTCTATCAAACAAGATATCAATCTGAATGGGGAATTAAGTCTTTATGTACGGTTTGGGGATTACATAGCCAAATGCGGAACTATCGGTACTGGGCTATTTGCGTTATTTCTATTGACAGCCCTACTAAGAAAACGCAAAGTTTAATCAATTAAAAAAGAAAGATCCGCCCCTTTCAGCACGGATCTTACTAAACTAAAACTAAACTATAAACCAGATATTATTCAGGTTCGCGCTATGTAAAAGGATTGCAGAACCCTTATAATTGATCAATGTACCGATCAAAGGAACTCAATTTTCACAAGAATGCAAACAATATTCGGCTTTATTACAAGCATCTGACTATTCTATGATAAATGCTTAATTCCTCCATTTAAATATATATCCGAATGCCAAATTTTAAGATTATATCCCATTAATTTCCTTGATGTCTATATTTATTGTAAATTCAAAAATCACCAATTAAACAAAAGGATTCATGTCTGACAACCGCCGCAAATTTATACAGCAGGCCACTGGCCTTGCCGGAATTGCATTACTACCCTCGGCATTATATTCATGCGCAGCAAAAATTCAAGCGAATAATAACCCAAATGCTGCCGATATAAAGACCTCTTTCTTCGAAATCTCTCTGGCTCAGTGGTCATTACACAGAGCTTTGCGAAGCAAGAAAATTAACAACCTCGATTTTCCAGTGATCACCAAAAAAGAATTTGGCATCAATGCCGTGGAATATGTCAATACCTTTTTCAAGGATAAAGCAAATGACACTGCATACCTGAACGAATTACTAAAACGCTGTTCTGATAATGGGGTGAAAAATCATCTGATTATGTGCGATGGAGAGGGCAATCTGGGTGAATTAGATACTAGCAAACGTATGCTAGCCATTGATAACCATAAAAAGTGGGTAGAAGCTGCCAAATATCTTGGATGTAGTTCTATCCGCGTAAATGCCTATGGTGTAGGAAGTGCAGAAGACGTGCAAAAAGCAGCAATTGAGGGACTCGGACTTTTAGGTGAATATGCCGTTAAAGAGAATATTAATGTAATTGTTGAAAATCATGGCGGATATAGTTCAGATGGTTTCTGGCTATCGACTGTAATGAAGAATGTAGGTAAGAAGAATGTAGGAACCCTTCCTGATTTTAATAATTTTTGCCTTACAAGAGACGCTAAAAATAAATGCATTGAAGAATATGATAAGTATAAAGGCACTTACGAAATGATGACCTATGCCAAAGCGGTAAGTGCAAAATCAATGGATTTTGATGCACAGGGCAATTGTATTGAAACAGACTTTAACAGAATGCTCAAGATCGTTAAAGACTCAGGTTTTAAAGGCTATGTTGGTATTGAATATGAAGGAGACAAAATAGGTGAGTATGAAGGCATCCTGAAAACCAAAGCGCTTCTTGAGCGTCTACGTACAACGGTTATTTAGTACTGAATTGAGAATGGTAAATTTTTCAACCCGACGATAACTATCAATTATCCACTCTCAATTCTCAACTAACTAAGATATTTCCCAACTATAGGAAGTCTTCTGCCCATTCCGAAAGCTTTAGGAGACACCCTTAAGATTGGCGGAGCCTGGTTTCTTTTAAATTCGGCTGTATTGACCATGCAAAGTACCTTCTTTACCAGTGTTTCATCAAATCCCTGGTCAATAATAGCCGCAGAACTCTTCTTAAGTTCAATGTATTGAAATAATATTGCATCCAAAATAGCATAATCTGGAAGAGAATCAGAATCCTTCTGCCCGGGACGGAGCTCAGCAGATGGTGGTTTGGTAATACTATTTGCAGGGATAATTTCTTTGTCACGGTTGATATAATTAGACAGCTTATAGACCTGAGTTTTATAAACATCCCCAAGAACGGCAATTGCTCCTGCCATATCTCCGTATAAGGTGCCATAGCCTACTGCACATTCACTTTTATTAGAAGTGTTAAGCAAAATATAGCCAAACTTATTAGACATTGCCATGACAATAATAGCCCGGCTTCTCGCTTGAATATTCTCTTCAGCAACATTGAAAGGTAAATCTTTAAATATAGGCTTCATCATACTATTGAAAGCTCCAGCGGCCTCCCTGATAGGTATAATTTCGTGTTTACAACCCAGATTCTTGACTAAATCCAAAGCGTCTTGAATAGAATGGTCGCTAGAATACTCTGAAGGCATCAATACTGCCATCACATTCTCAGGTCCAAGTGCTTCAGAAGCGAGGGCACAAACAAGTGCAGAATCTATCCCGCCCGAAAGGCCGAGAATAGCTTTGCTAAAACCTGATTTTTGAAAATAGTCCTTTATCCCAAGAATAAGGGCAGCATAAACCTGTTGAATATCATTTTGGGCATCATGTTCTTTTGGCCTAAAACCTTTCACCTGCTTATCTTCAAACTCATATATCTTTACTTCTTCAGAAAAATAAGCCATTTCATCAAGAAGTGAACCAGAATCATCAAAAACCAATGAACCCCCATCAAAAATTATTTCAGTCTGCGCACCAACCTGATTTACATAGAAAAGAGGGAGTTTATATTTCCTGCAATTATCGCCCAGTATCCTTACTCTCTCTTCATCATGATTGTATGCAAAAGGAGAAGCAGCAATATTGATCATTAGATCTGGTTTTTCTTTGATCAGTTGATCCATCGGACAAATTGTATACATCGGATTATCATTAATATTCCATAAATCCTCACAAATCGTCAGTGCAATCTTATGCCCCATAAAATCTATACAGCCAAAATTAACCGAAGGCTCAAAATATCGGTATTCATCAAATACATCGTAATTAGGCAATAAGGCCTTATTTACAATAGCTTTTATCTTTGTGTTCTCAATAAACCATGCTGAATTGAAAAGATCCTTACCTTCAATTTTAGGATTTCGGGTTGGTAAGCCAAGAATACACGCAATATCAGTACATACTGCAGCTATTTTTTTTGCTGATTGCTCAGAAAGTTCTATAAATTCAGAAAATTCGAGAAAATCCCTCGGTGAGTAAGCACATACAGATAACTCTGCGAAAACTACCAGATCAGCACCCTTTTCACGCGCATTCTGAATAGTCTCAATTATTTTTAGTGTATTGTGTTCAAAGTCGCCAATAATGTAATTTAGCTGAGCTAGAGCAATCTTCATCCGGTGGTTATTTTATTAAAGAGCTTAGGAAATTTTCTAAACTTATTTATGAAGCAGGATAATAAATTATTTATGAGCATTTTTATAATTTAGCAGATAAACTCTTACCATTCAACAGTTACAAATTTACTTGTTTTTTTTAATATGCCTTGCAGCACTTTCCTGTAATAACAAAAAGCCGGTAGATATCAGTAATGTAAAACTCAATATCCCTATTGAACGATTTGACCAAGAATTATCTGGGTTAAACCCTGATTCTGTATCAGCAAAAGCTCCTGGTTTAAGAAAAAAATACACTTGGTTCTATGATGATTACATGGAAAAGATGATTAGCGCAGGACAAACCGGGGACACCGTTTATTATTATAATTTACGTTCTGTTTTAAGAAACGAGGATTACCTAGAACTTCGCTCAACAGTAGAACAAACATTTCCAAGTTTAGAAAAACAGCAGCTAGAACTTAATCAGGCATTTCGCTATATCAAATACTACTATCCTAAACAGAAATTCCCACGTCTGATCAGTTTTATTTCTGGGTTTGCAGTACAAACGCCCATTGGCAATGATTATATAGGAATTGGCCTGGATATGTTTCTGGGTAAGAGTGGCGATAGATTTTATCCGGCTTTACGACAAAGTATTCCTCAATACATTTCCAGGAGATTCAGTCCTGAGAATATATGTCCAAGGGTAATTGAGACATTTATCCGAGAGGAAATGTTTCAGGAGAATGATGCCGACAGAACTCTGATTTCAAAGATGGTTTATAATGGTAAAATATTATATTTCATGGATAGGGTTTTACCAGCAATTCCGGATATTCTGAAAATAGGCTATAGCAGGGAACAGCTTCAATGGTGTATAGAAAATGAAGCTGGAATTTGGGCCTATTTTTTAGCAAATGAACTATTATTTGTAAGTGATTACATGAAAATTCAGCGCTATCTGGCAGAAGCTCCATTTACACCCGGACTTGGTGAAAACTCCTCATCGGCTCCAAAACTGGGCGTATGGGCCGGTTGGCAGATCGTCAAACAATACATGGAAAGAAATCCGGATATTAGTCTTCAGCAATTAATGCTTGAGAAAGATGCTCAAAAAATTCTCGCAGGATCAAAATACAAACCCAGAGATTAATTGGATGGGAAAATGAAGATTGGGATTGTACTTTCCGGAGGAGGAATACGAGGTGTAGCGCATTTAGGAGTTCTTCAGGCCCTAACAGAAGCTGGAATTAAATTTGATATGATCAGCGGAACCAGTGCGGGATCTATAGTAGGTGCTTTATTCGCTCAGGGAATTCAGCCTTCCGAAATCCTGAATATTTTCATGAAAACTCACCTCTATAAGTATATCAGACCTGCTTTTGGAGCCAAAGGGCTTATGTCACTCGACAATATCAGAACACTATTGTTAGAATTTATTCCACATGATTCCTTTGAGGGACTGAAGATCCGGACTGTTATAACTGCAACTAATTTTAATGAATGTAAATTAGCCTATTTCAGTTCAGGAGAATTAATAAACCCCATTTTGGCCTCAAGTGCCATACCAGTCTTTTTTAAACCAATCCATATACGCGGGAAAATATACATAGGTGGTGGAATTTTAAACAATTTCCCTGTTGAACCCTTAAAATCTAAATGCGACTTTATTATCGGATCATCCTGCAATCATCTCCCTGAAGTTGATACAATTGAAAGCTATCGAAGACTTATAGAACGGTCAATTATCATGTCCATCAATTCAGATATGGCTGTGAAGGCTGAGTTGTGTGACGTAATTATAGAGCCAAAGGGTATGGGGGCTACAAGTGTATTTGATATAAGAAAAACTGAACAAATTTATTGGTTGGCTTATGAAGCAACGTTAAGGAAATTAAAAACAGATTCAAAACTTCAGAGTATAATCCCCAAAAAAAAAGGCCCATAACCGTAAGGATATGAGCGATTTGCCATTAGCCTATTTTATTTTAAAATTCTTAAAACTGATCTTAAGCAGATTACAATCCCAACAACCCAAATTACGTTTGACACAATGCCAATCATTGGCCAGGTACCTGTAAATCTTAAAAAGATACCAATAAGACCGATTACTATTCCTATTGTTATTGTAGTATAGTGTGAAGTAGCATTCGCTTCAGCTGTAGGGTTAGTGTTAGTTGATGTATCTTCCATTTCCATTTTTTTATTATGTAAATTTACAAATCTATTTTGCAGTTAAAACCTGAAACTGCTTTTTATTATCCGTTTGATAAAGCTGCTGCACCACTAACAATCTCAGTCAGCTCGGTTGTGATTGCTGCTTGTCTTGCCTGATTGTAAGAAAGCTTTAAGGCTTTCAATAAATCACCAGCATTTTCAGTTGCCTTATCCATTGCAGTCATACGTGCGCCGTGTTCTGAAGCATGCGAATCAAGAACGGCCTTATAAACCTGAGTCTTGATTGATTTAGGAATCAGCTGTTCAACAATTTCTTCCTGTGTAGGCTCCAGAATATAGTCAACTTGTGTTGTAATTGCTTTAAGATTATCAGATTTTGGAACAGGCAATAATTGTTCTGTAGTAAGAATTTGAACCGCCGCATTTCTAAATTGGTTATACACCAGTTCAACTTTGTCGTAATCACCTTTTGCAAAAGCGGCCATCACAGATTCAGTGATTTTGGAAGTATTTTCAAAACTTAAATCACTAAATAACTCATTGTTATTTCCAATAACCGTGTACTTTCTCTTCTCGTAAAAATCCTGAACTTTTTTGCCGATGGCAACAATGTGAACATTGCCTTTGCGGAGTTGATCAGAATATTTTTCTGAGATCAGGTTGTTAGTCATCTTGATGACATTCATATTAAATGCACCCGCAAGACCACGATTAGATGAAATACTGATAATTAATACTTTATTCGGCTCACGCTCCAAAGTGTAAGGAGAATTAGAACCATCCATACTTGCAGAAAGATTCGACAAAATGTCTTTCATCTTATTTGCATAAGGACGCAGCTGAATAATGGCACTGGTAGCTCGTTTCAACTTTGCGGCAGAAACCATTTTCATGGCCTTTGTGATCTGCTGAGTTGAGCTGACAGATGCTATACGATTTCTTACTTCTTTTAAATTAGCCATTTTTATTAGATGCGAGATGTGAAATGTGAGATGTTAGACAAATGCTAAATCTCAAATCTCAAATCTAATGTCTCATATCTTATTAATATTTATCACTCAGCTCTTTCGCCACAGTTTCCAAAGCACCTGTAATTGCATCATCAAGTTTACCGGCTTTCAAACCCTGTAAAGCTTCCGGATGACGTTGTTCCAGTTGTTGAATGAATTCTGCTTCAAAGGCTTTAACCTTATTAACAGGAACATTTCTCATCAGGTTCTTAGTACCTATGTAAAGGATTGCAACCTGCTTTTCAACTGTCTCAGGTGAAAACTGTGCCTGCTTTAACAATTCCACGTTGCGGGCACCTTTATCCAACACAGATTTAGTTGCCGCATCAAGATCAGAACCGAATTTAGAGAAAGCCTCTAATTCACGGTATTGAGCCTGGTCAAGTTTCAGGGTTCCTGCAACTTTCTTCATCGATTTGATCTGCGCA
The DNA here is from genome assembly GCA_945865415.1 of Sphingobacterium thalpophilum. Classification (GTDB taxonomy): domain Bacteria; phylum Bacteroidota; class Bacteroidia; order Sphingobacteriales; family Sphingobacteriaceae; genus Daejeonella; species Daejeonella thalpophilum_A. The sequence goes on along the minus strand of CAMBFY010000025.1, from coordinate 3,922 downwards.
TTACCACCCACACGTGATACCGAAATACCTACGTTAATGGCAGGACGAACACCTGCGTTGAACAGATTAGATTCAAGGAAGATCTGACCATCTGTTATTGAAATTACGTTGGTAGGAATATAGGCAGAAACGTCACCTGCCTGAGTTTCAATGATAGGTAAAGCCGTTAACGAACCTCCACCTTTAACGATATGTTTAATTGATTCAGGAAGATCGTTCATTGACTGTGCTATGGAGTCGTTTTGATTGATCTTTGCTGCACGTTCCAATAAACGGCTGTGCAGGTAGAACACGTCACCCGGATAAGCTTCACGACCCGGAGGACGACGTAATAAAAGAGAAACCTCACGGTAAGAAACAGCCTGCTTTGAAAGATCATCGTAAACGATCAATGCCGGTCTGCCGGTATCACGGAAGAATTCACCAATTGCAGCACCAGCGAAAGGAGCATAAAACTGCATTGGAGCAGGATCAGCAGCAGATGCCGCAACAATCACTGTATATGGTAATGCCCCATTTTCTTCCAGTACTTTTAAAATCTGGGCTACAGTAGAGTTTTTCTGACCGATAGCCACGTATATACAAAATACAGGCTTACCTGCTTCATAAAATTCTTTCTGGTTGATAATGGTATCAATACAAACCGCAGTTTTTCCAGTTTGACGATCACCAATAACAAGCTCACGCTGTCCCCGACCAATTGGAATCATTGCATCGATGGCTTTGATACCTGTCTGTAATGGCTCAGTAACCGGCTGACGGTAGATTACACCTGGTGCTTTACGTTCTAATGGCATCTCATAGGTTTCGCCCAAAATTGGTCCTTTACCATCAATTGGCTGTCCCAGTGTATTGACAACCCGGCCAAGCATACCTTCACCTACCCTAATAGAAGCGATTTTGTTGGTACGTTTTACAGTAGCTCCTTCTTTAATCTCATCAAAAGCACCCAGCAATACGACACCCACATTATCCTCTTCAAGGTTTAATACAATACCCTGTAAACCGCTATCAAATTCAACTAGCTCTCCTGATTGAACCTTAGTTAAACCGTAAACACGTGCGATACCATCACCCACCTGCAATACAGTGCCAACTTCTTCGAGTTCAGCCTCCGACTTGAAGCCTGACAGTTGTTGTCTTAGAATAGCCGAAACTTCATCTGGTCTTACCTCTACCATAGTAGTATTTTTTATTTTATATTTTAAATTTTAAGCCCCCTTCCCCATTGAGGAGACAATCAAAAGCTCTCTTGAGGATTTGGGGTTTTATTAGTTATGTTCAAATTCTTTTCTTAGCTTATTCAACTTACTGGATAAACTGGTATCAAACTGCTTATCCCCAACCTTCAGTACAAAACCACCGATCAAATCAGGATCAACTTTAGATGTAAGAATTACTTCTCCTTTTGTTGCTTGCTTTACCACTTCTTCAATCTGAGAAATGTTTTGCTGACTAAGCTGGGAAGCTGAAGTTACTGTAGCTTTTACCACATTCTTAATGATGTTGTACTGAGTAATAAATTCTTTGGCTGTGGCATATAAAATCTCAGAACGACCCTTTCTTATCACAATATGGAAAAAAGTAAGAATCATTTTATGCAATTTATCAGCAAACAAACCATCTAAAATATTTGCCTTCTTTTCGAGACTAATAATTGGGTTCTTCAGAATTGCCTGTAAAGCAGGATTAGCTCTACAAGTACCTATAAATAGCTCTACATCCTTTTTTACCAATTCTAAAGCACTCTGCTCAACGGCCAGATCAATAATAGACTTTGCGTACCTTGTTGCAACTTGAGTTTCTGACATATTCGATTTATCAATTTATCAATTTATCAATTTGACAATTGATTAGTTAAGTTTAACTTCCTTTAAAAGGTCATTCACAAGAGCCTGTTGCTTATCCTGATCTTCGAGTTGCTTACGCAATACTTTCTCAGCGATAGCAAGTGAAAGGCTTGAAACCTGATTCTTGATCTCTGCCATTGCGGCGAGTTTTTGATTTGTAATCTCATCCTTTGCCTTTTCGATCAATCTAGCACCTTCAATCTTGGCCTGGTCCTTTGCCTCATTGATGATCTGGTCCTTTATTTCCTTGGCCTCTTTAAGAATACTGTCCCTCTCTAAACGTGCTTCTTTCAACAAATCTTCGTTCTCGCTGATCAGTTTGGCCATTTCAGCCTTCGCCATCTCAGCTTTAGATAAAGCATCTTCAATAGAACGCTCACGCTCATCAAGAGCTTTTACAATGGGCTTCCATGCGAACTTGCTTAATAGGAAGAACAGAATTAAGAAAGCTACTGTCGACCAGATAAATAAACCCGGATCCGGAGAAACTAATGGATTTAATGCCAGTAATGTCATTTTGTTATATAGTTTAATAAATCAATCAAAACAATAGAATAAGGCCGGTGCCAATCGCACAAGCCTTATTTCTTTAGTTTACTTGTCCTGTTCCCAAGAACGCAACAACTACTGCAAACAGTGCTACTGCCTCAACGAATGCCGCTGCAATTAACATGGCTGTTTGAATTTTTGATGCTGCTTCTGGCTGACGAGCCATACCTTCCATGGCTTTTCCACCAATGTTTCCGATACCAATGCCTGCTCCGATAGCGGCTAAACCTGCACCAATACCAGCGATACTTCCTACGATCATAATCTGATTTTTAAATATATATTGAACAAAAAATAAATTCATTTTAATGTTCGGCATGCTTTTCTTCAACTGCCATCCCGATAAATAAGGCTGACAAAATAGTGAAAATGAATGCCTGGATAAAACCTACAACAAGTTCGATCACACTGATAAACAAAACAAATGGAACTGCAATTCCGGCCACCAAAACTGATTTAAGAATAAAAATCAATGAGATCAAACTTAAAATAAGAATGTGGCCTGCAGTGATATTTGCAAACAAACGTATCATTAATGCGATTGGCTTGGTAAACAAACCAATAATCTCAACCGGAATCATTAATGGATATAACCACCATGGAACATGAGGAGTAAATACATGACCCCAATAATTTTTGTTTCCATTCACTGTGGTCAAAATAAAGGTACAGAGTGCTAACATCATAGTCACTGCTATATTTCCTGTTAGATTTGCACCTCCAGGGAAAAAAGGAATCAATCCCATCAGATTATTCAACCACACAAAGAAAAACACCGTCAGTAAATAAGGCATAAAACCTTTGTACTTATGCCCCAATTGCGGCTTCGCAATATCATCCCTTACGAAAATTATGATTGGCTCCAGAATAGATTGCAAACCTTTAGGAGCCTTGCCTACACGTTTCTTATAAGCATTAGCAATTCCAATAAAAACAACCAGTAACACAGTAACTGAGATTAACAGAGAAACCACATTCTTGGTGATTGAAATATCAAGAGGCTTAGAATTAACGATATCCCCTTTATCATTTTGTGCTATATAAGTTCCATCTGCACTTTTTACCGCTGAAGGATAAAAATACTTCCCATGATAATAAACCAGTTTAGTTCCATTTACATTCAATAATTCAGTACCATGATCATTATGTCCAAACTTATTCGAAAGAAAACTAACCAATCCATTGTCTGTCCACAAAATCACAGGCAGCGGAACAGCAACATGACCAAAAAAATGCCATTCATGTGAGTCTGCAATATGATGGAGAATCATCTTGGAAATATCTTCTTCCTTTTCTGGTTTAGCATCATGTGACTTTGCTGCTTTAGCATGTGCCGTATCTAAAGGTGCATGTTCCTGAGAAAATGCGGAAAAACTCAAAAAAGAAATTAAAACTGCACAAACAGTTATAATGAAGAATTTTTTTGAATTGATAATATGGCTCAAATCCATTTATTATAAGGAATTTACTTAAATTTTTGGTTGCGCAAGTTACATAACAAACAATATATTTCAAACACTGTA
>CAMBFY010000024.1 GCA_945865415.1 Sphingobacterium thalpophilum | reverse complement strand
TCTAAAAATATTCAAATATCAAAAAGACCTGCTTTGATAAAATTTCAAATTGATAAGCGTATTGTACTACATGAACTACTTTTATATGCAGAGAATCTTGGACTGGTTCCGCCAAATACATCTGAACTTATTTTAATTGATGGTGAAACCAGACACAGGGTAATGATCGTATCTGATAAGCAAAAGACCGCGGCAATATATCTAAGATATAAACCGCAAGAAATCAAAAATAACCAGTAAATAAAAATTATTAATGAAATATATTTGCTTACTCTTCCTTTTGCTAGCCACTATTTCTGGCTATTCGCAGGATTTTAAAGGGGTATGGCTTGGTTATTTGGATACCGACCTTCAACACATAAAAACCCTGGACGTAAACTATATTTTACACATAAAAGACCAGGATAACAATATTGTTAATGGAAAAGCCTATATCTATCGTGATAACCCGCTCAGGGCCGAAGGCATCCTCGACTTCATTGGCGTTATCAATAAGGGTAGCCTCAGGGTTAATGAGCTTAAAATACTGCATTCGAAAATTCCAAGTGATACTGCCCGATTTCTATGTATAAAAGACCTGAAACTCAGTCTGAAAAGGGAGGATGGTGTTGATAACCTGACTGGTACCTTTACTGGCGTTGGTGAAAATTCAATATCCTGCTATCCGGGTAATGCCTATCTGCAACGATTTACAGATGCAAACAAACAAAATATACCTCAAAACTATCTTAGTGCCATTTTATTGGATGCCCGTGATCCAAATGTATTTATGCAAACTAAACTCGCCCGACCGATTGTCATTGAAATTACCGAAAATGTAGTAAGACTGGAAATAAAAGACTATTTGAAGGAAGATGGAGATATCATTTCTGTTTATCATAACCGAAGACCATTTATCAGAAACCAGCTAATTGTGAATAAACCCTCAACTCACACACTTCGATTAAACAGAAATCAGGAGTTGCATGAGCTCATCCTTTATGCGGAAAATTTGGGAAAGATTCCTCCAAACACATCCAATTTGAGAATTTATGATGGTGTTAAGGAACATCAGGTATTAATCCGGTCAAGTAAGGAAGTTAGTGCAGTGGTCTATTTAAGATATACATCTGAACCAAAAAGCCCTCCAGAATAAGTGAAGGGCTTTATTACTAAATTAAACAAAATATATTTTTTTCCTTTTCGGAGATTGATTCGGAATAAATAGCATTGTATTATGTATTTAAACCCGATTGTAGCCAATACCGGCCTGTGGTTAAGGCCTGTGTAGTATGGGCAAAAGCGGGACTACCATTCAAAAAAGCTCAAAAGCATCTTTCCAAACAATAAAAACCTTAAAAATCCTCAAAAAATCATCTTAAACACTATCAATAAGGTTTTAACCCTATGAATTTCATTTAGATATCAATCCTTGCGTATTTTGCATTTTTCTCAATAAACTCGCGTCTTGGTGCAACTTCATCACCCATCAACATAGAGAAAATATGATCACATTCTGCTGCATTTTCAATGGTTACCTTTCTTAAGGTACGGGTTTCGGGATTTAGAGTGGTATCCCATAACTGTTCTGCATTCATCTCTCCCAAACCTTTGTATCGCTGAATATTAACGCTCTCTTCCTTTCCTGCACCTTTCAATGCCTGTACAGCCGTGTCACGCTGATCATCATTCCATGCATACTGAAACTCCTTTCCCTTTTTCACCATGTAAAGTGGTGGCGCTGCGATGTAAATGTATCCGAATTCAATGAGAGCCTTCATATAACGGAAGAAGAAAGTCAGGATCAATGTGGTAATATGGGAACCATCTACGTCAGCATCTGTCATGATAATGATTCGATGGTAACGAAGTTTTTCCATATTCAGAGCCTTGTCGTCTTCGGCTGTACCGATACTCACACCCATAGCAGTGAACATATTCTTGATCTCATCATTTTCGTAGATCTTATGCTCCATTGCCTTCTCCACGTTGAGAATCTTTCCCTTTAAAGGAAGAATAGCTTGAAAATTCCGATCCCTTCCCTGCTTGGCGGTTCCACCTGCAGAATCTCCCTCCACAAGATATAGTTCACAGGCTGCAGGATCATTATTAGCACAATCGGCCAGTTTTCCCGGTAAGCCAGAACCACCCATAACCGTTTTACGCTGAACCATTTCACGGGCTTTTCGGGCTGCAGCTCTTGCAGTGGCGGCCAGAATTACCTTATTGACGATCATTTTAGCCTCACGCGGGTTCTCTTCCAAATAATTACCAAGAATTTCACCTACGGCAATATCAACAGCACCCATTACCTCATTATTCCCTAATTTGGTTTTGGTCTGACCCTCAAACTGAGGTTCCTGAACTTTTACAGAAATTACGGCGGTTAATCCCTCACGGAAATCATCTCCGGTAATCTCTATTTTCATATTCTTTAGCATACCCGATTTCTCGGCATAGGCTTTCAAGGTACGGGTTAAACCACGACGAAATCCGGCAACATGAGTACCTCCCTCATGGGTATTAATATTATTTACATAAGAATGAACATTCTCAGTGTAAGTGTCGTTATACTGTAGTGCCAGCTCCACCGGAATCCCTTGTTTGATTCCTTCTACATAAATTGGCTCGGGAATGATAGAAGTACGCATCCCGTCGAGATACTTGACAAACTCTTTTAAACCACCTTCAGAATAGAACTCTTCATTAAGAAAAGTACCGTCATCGTTTGTCTCACGCTCATCAAGCAGAGTTAAACGAATTCCCTTGTTCAAATAAGCCAGTTCTCTTAAACGGGCAGCAAGAGTGTCAAATTTATACTCTGTAGTTAAAGTGAAAATATCAGGATCTGGCTGGAAATTGACTATAGTACCTGTTTTGTCGCTCTCTCCTATCACTTTAACATCAAAAAGAGGCTTTCCACACTCATATTCCTGTGTGAAAATTTGACCATCCCGGTGAACCACTACTTTTAAAGGATTTGAAAGTGCATTAACACAACTTACACCCACACCATGCAATCCACCGGATACTTTATAGGTGTCCTTATCAAATTTTCCCCCAGCGTGAAGTACTGTCATAACAACTTCTAGCGCCGACTTCTTTTCCTTGGTATGCATGGCGGTAGGAATACCACGGCCATTATCTTCAACTGTAATGGAGTTACCTTTATGTATGGTTACGTTAATAGTGGTACAGTAACCGGCAAGTGCCTCGTCAATTGAATTGTCTACAACTTCATAAACCAAGTGATGAAGGCCTTTAAATCCTGTATCACCGATATACATAGACGGACGTTTTCTAACCGCCTCCAGACCTTCTAATACCTGTATATTATCCGCCGAATAATTTGATTTGTCTTCTGTTTTTTCGCTCATATATGTTTATTACCACAAAGATTAAAAATAACCATTTTCGCTGGAATTTGTTACATTGTGGATAAATTAACAAGGCTTTTGATTAAGCTGTTTGTATCCTAAATTAAATGGTTGAGAAAATGGTATGAAAGTTTATATTTGCTTAAATTTTTATTAGAAATTATGAAGAAATTAATTATAAGCATTAGTAAAATAGCAGTTATTTTAACATGGTCGGCAATCGTAGTATCCTGCAATAAAGAGCAAAGTAAAAGTTCAGGAAGTACTTCAAAACCAGCAGTTGGTGCACAGGAAATTGTGTACGTAAATTCAGATTCTCTGCTAAGCAATTATGACTATTTTAAAGATGTTAGGGATAAATTCCAGGAAAAATCAAAGAAAGCACAGGCTGATCTAACTGCAAAAGGAACGGCCTTTCAACGTGAAGTTGCAGCATATCAGCAAGGTGCAGCCGGATTAAATGCAGAACAAAGGGCTACAACCGAAGAACGCTTAGCCAGAAAGCAGCAGGAATTGGCCACTTATAACCAAAATGCCGGTAATGCACTTGCAAATGAAGAGGCTGCTGAAAACAATAAATTATACAACAAAGTATCCGATTATCTGAAGATTTACGCTAAATCAAAAGGATACAAAATCGTACTTACTTATTCAAAATCTAACCCTGCGGTTCTTTATGCAGACGAGAGTCTGGATGTTACTAAAGCTGTTGTAGATGGTTTGAATTCAGAATACAAAAAAGAGAAAAAATAAGAGGAGATAAAAGTCTTCATATTCTTAAAAACCCCGGTCGATCACCGGGGTTTTTATTTTTCAGTATTTCTTGAAGCTTTAAGGATTTTGATAATATTAAGATAAAATGTCAGAGAAAGAATCAAATCATAAATTCATGCGAATAGCCATCTGGCTTTCGGAACAGAATGTAAGCAAGGCATTGGGTGGCCCGTTTGGCGCAGTCATTGTCAAGGATGGTAAAATCATTGCCAGAAGCGCGAACAAAGTAGCCCAGCAAAATGACCCAACTGCCCATGCAGAGGTTGCCACCATAAGGCTCGCCTGTAGGAAGCTAAAAACCTTCGACCTCAGCGGATGTATAATTTATACCAGCTGTGAACCCTGCCCGATGTGCCTAAGCGCAATTTATTGGGCACAAATAGATTCAATTTATTATGCCAATACGAAAAAAGATGCGGCAAAAATCGGATTTAACGACCAGTTCATTTATGACGAGATTGCCCTGAGTAAAGACAAACGAAAAATATCCATGCACCAGATCATGAAAGCCGAAGCAAAGTCAGCTTTCGAACTTTGGGAGCATTCGGAATTGAAAACACACATTAAATGAGCCAAGAAACAAGAAACAAGACTTGGAAATCGTTAAACTGGGTTGAATCAAAAGCCATGTATCAGGACAAGTATTTTTCTAATTGCTAACTGTCATTCCAAACCAGAAGGAATTTCAAACCTATTAGAATGACTTTCAATTAATTATTATCGTTTTTGGGCTTAAAACCAACAGATCCCTCCTGCGGCGGGGTGACAGTGCTTTGTGCAGACTATACCTGAGACAGATATTGGGGTTCATTCTCAACGCTCAACTAACTATCAAACCAGCCCTCCTGCAAATCATCAATCTCTCTCCTGTCCTTTTTGGTTGGCCGACCGGAACCTCTGTCCCTGCTGAGATTGGCAGTATGAAACATTGATTTATAGGCCTGTGTATCTTCAATGGGGGTTAGATCCTTATAAAAATTAACCGCAGTTTTGGCATCGACTCTCCTGTCCAGAAGAGCTATCACTTCAATTATTTTCTTATCACTTCCTTTCTGGACAGTATACACTTCTCCAATTTTTACGATATGGGAGGCCTTAAGATTGTTTCCGTCTAGCTTTATTCTGCCAGCTTTACATGCCTCTGTAGAAATACTTCGCGTTTTAAAGGCGCGAATAGCCCATAAGTATTTGTCAATGCGTAACTTTTCAGATCCCTGCATTCTTCAAAATTACGCAAGAATTGATGAAAGCATAGAAAAATTGGCAGAAAAATCCTTTAATTTGTCTTAAAATAAAAGTATGGTCACCGAATATAAAAAACTGATTGAAAGCGCATGGGAGGATCGTAATCTCATCAATTTCAAAGAATACAGAATTGCCATTGAAAGTGTAATTCAACATCTGGATAAAGGAGAAATCAGAGTTGCCGAGCAAATCGGTGACCGCTGGCATGTTAACGACTGGGTTAAAAAGGCAGTGATCCTCTATTTCCCGATCCGCGAGATGAAAGAAATTGAAGTTGGACCATTTGTGTTCCATGATAAGATGAAATTAAAAACAGATTATAAAGAAACCGGTGTCAGGGTTGTTCCGCATGCTATTGCGCGCTACGGTGCTTACCTTGCCAAAGGCGTAATCTTAATGCCTTCTTATGTTAACATTGGAGCTTATGTTGATGAAGGAACCATGGTTGATACCTGGGCTACCGTAGGTTCATGTGCTCAGATCGGTAAACATGTACACCTGAGTGGCGGAGTTGGAATTGGAGGGGTTTTAGAGCCTATACAGGCATCTCCGGTGATTATTGAAGATAATTGTTTTATTGGCTCCAGAGCAATTGTCGTTGAAGGAGTTCATGTTCAGCAAGAAGCTGTATTAGGAGCAAATGTTGTACTCACAGCTTCAACTAAAATAATTGATGTAAGCGGTGAAGAACCTGTAGAATACAAGGGTTTTGTTCCTTCTCGTTCAGTTGTGATTCCAGGTTCTTACACCAAGAAATTTCCGGCAGGTGAATATCAGGTACCCTGTGCATTGATTATCGGACAACGCAAGGAATCAACAGACAAAAAAACCTCTCTTAATGATGCATTACGAGAAAATAATGTAGCGGTATAAGCCCTGCATTCAAGCTTTTTAATTAAAAAAAGGATGATTTATATTCATCCTTTTTTAGTTTTAATTCAAAAAAATGAAGATTGGCTTTGATGGCAAACGTATTACCCAAAACTACACCGGCCTGGGTAATTACAGCAGGTATATACTTAAAGTTTTGGCCGAATTCCATCCTGAAAATCAATATCAGATCTTTTCTGCCAAAGCCACAGAAATAGCTTATCGCCTTGAAAGTTTTAAATCCATAGAATTTAAATACCCTAAAAAACATTTTTCTGATAGCCTGTGGAGAAGTTTTGGAATAGTCAAAAATCTTAAACACGAAGAGATTGATATCTATCATGGTTTGAGTAATGAAATTCCATTCGGATTAAAGAAGCAGGGTATTCCGTCGGTGGTCAGCATTCATGATCTTATCTTTTACCGATATCCCCAATATTATCCATGGTTTGACAGAAAGATTTATGATTTTAAAATGCGCTATGCAGCCGATCATGCCGATAAAATTATTGCTATAAGTAAACAGACCAAATCTGACCTGATCAATCTGTTCAGTATTGACGAGAACCGGATCGAAATAATTTATCAGAATTGTGATCCGGCATTCAGAAAAAAAATTACAGATGCAGAAAAACAAAGAATCAGGAAAACCTATAATTTACCCCAAAAATTTGTCCTCAATGTTGGGACCATCGAAACCAGAAAGAATGCATTACTGGCCGTTCAGGCTATCAGGGAAATTGAGTCGGATATTCACCTGATTATCATTGGAAAAGAAACCCCTTATGCTGAAAAGCTGAAGGATTATATCAACAAACATCGGCTAAATAACAGAGTCCATTTCTTAAAAAATGTACCTTTTAACGACCTCCCGGGGATTTATCAACAGTCTGAACTATTTTTGTTTCCGTCAGAATATGAAGGCTTTGGAATACCGGTTGTAGAAGCATTAAGTTCGGGTGTACCGGTTATTGCTGCTCAAGGTTCTTGCCTGGAAGAGGCCGGCGGTGCAGGGAGTATTTATATTGATCCAAAAGACAGTTCGGCTCTTGCTGCACAGATCAGGAATGTGTTGAGCGATTCTGAAAAAAGAAAAAATATGATCAGATCCGGATTAGAACATCTGGAGCAGTTTTCAGACCAAAAAATTGCAGGGCAGTTAATCAAGTTATATCAAAACATCATAAAATGTTGAATGAGGAAGTAAACAAGGCTTTTGAGGTATTAAAAAATGGGGGATTAATCCTCTATCCTACTGATACAATCTGGGGTATCGGTTGCGATGCAACCAATGCAGAAGCAGTTGACAAGGTTTACAAGCTAAAGGGGCGTGCTGAAGAAAAAAGTCTGATTGTATTGCTGGATAGCGACCATAAACTTCAAAGCTATATCAAAGAAGTTCCGGAAGTAGCGTACGATCTAATTGAATATGCTGAAAACCCCTTAACTATCGTTTATTCAGGTGCAAAAAACCTCGCTATAAATGCAATTGCCAAAGATGGCAGTATCGGTATCCGGATTGTAAAACACGAATTCTGTCAACTATTGTTACAGCGTTTCAGAAAGCCGCTCATATCAACCTCAGCAAATCTTAGCGGAAATCCTTCTCCCTCTACTTTCGATGATATTGATGATGAAATTCTGGCAGGTGTGGATTATGTAGTTAATTGGGAACAGGATCTTAAAGAAGAAAATAAACCTTCAACAATCATGAAACTGGAACCTGGCGGACTCTTTTCCTTCATCAGAAAATAGTTGATACAGAATACCGGAATACATTAGGAATCATTTACACTTTTGAAAATTGCAATAATATGCAGTCCTTTACGGATGGATTAAAACCTTCTCAGCTCGTATCTCCCGGTCTGAATAAATATGAAAAAACACCTTCAACACCCAATCTTTAGGAAGCTTAGTGAACTGGCAGATGAAAATGGCACAGAAATCTATGTAATTGGTGGCTATGTAAGGGATCTTTTCCTAAACAGGCCTTCAAAAGACATTGATATTTTAGTAATTGGCAATGGCATCAAGTTTGCCGAAGAAGCAGGAAAACTTCTTCAAACCAAGGTATCGGTATTTAAAAATTTTGGCACTGCAATGCTAAGATTTGGTGATCTTGAAATTGAATTTGTAGGTGCCAGAAAAGAATCTTACAGACAGGAATCCAGGAAACCAATTGTTGAGAACGGCACACTTGAGGACGACCAGAAAAGACGTGACTTCAGCATCAACGCGATGGCATTAAGTTTAAATTCCAGCAACTTCGGCACTTTATTAGATCCTTTTGATGGAGTTAATGATCTGGAAAAAAAGCTTATGCGTACACCTTTGGATCCGGCCGAGACCTTTTCGGACGATCCATTGAGAATGATGAGAGCCATTCGTTTTGCAACCCAACTTGATTTTACAATAAGTACAGATGCAATCGAGGCAATTAAAAAGAATTCGGAGCGAATAAAAATTGTATCTGCAGAGCGGATTACGGATGAATTAAACAAGATTATTCTTGCTAAAAAGCCTTCGATCGGATTCATCTATTTATTCGATACGGGCTTGCTAAGACAAATTTTTCCTCAAATGGCCGATTTGTACGGTGTTGAAGTCATTGCAGGAAAAGGACATAAAGATAACTTCTATCACACCCTTCAGGTTTTGGATAATCTGGCCGAAAATACTGAAGACCTTTGGTTAAGGTGGGCAGCAATTCTTCATGACATTGCTAAACCAGCCACAAAACGCTTTGAGCCAGGTCATGGCTGGACATTTCATGGCCACGAAGACCGGGGTGCGCGAATGGTTCCCAAAATTTTTGTCCAACTTAAGTTACCGCTTAATGAAAAAATGAAACTGGTACAAAAATTAGTTCAATTACATCTAAGACCCATCGTTTTGGCGCAGGATGTTGTTACTGATTCTGCGGTAAGACGCTTATTATTTGAAGCAGGCGAAGAAATTGATGGCCTGATGCTACTCTGTAATGCAGATGTAACGACCAAAAACGAATACAAAATAAAAAAATACCGCAGCAACTTCGACCTGGTAAAACAAAAACTGAAGGATGTTGAGCAAAGCGATCAGCTCAGAAACTGGCAACCTCCTGTCAGCGGCGAAGATATTATGGAGGCGTTTAATATCAGCGCTGGCAGAGATGTTGGAATCATTAAAACACAAATCCGCGAAGCAATTTTGGAGGGAGAAATAAAAAACTCAAAAGAGGAGGCTTACGAATATATGCTTGAGAAAGGCAAAGCTATGGGATTGATCCCGGTTAAAATAAAACCATAATGATTTCTAATAAAAATGATAAAAGTCTTAAATCATACAATCAAATACTATTTTTGTAACTAATTAAATAACAACATGGCAATATATAGATTCAGGGTTTCATTTGAGGATTATGATGATATCGAGCGGGATATCGACATTAAATCAAATCAAACATTTGAAGACCTTCACCGGGCAATCCATCAGTCGACTGGATACCAGGTTGAGGCCTCTTCCTCCTTTTATGTAAGCAACGATCAGTGGATAAAGAATGAAGAAATTGCCTTCTTACCCAATCCAAGGAAAGTCAATAATGGGGTTGCCCTGATGAGCAATTCAAAACTCAGTAGTTTTATAGATGATCCGCATCAGAAATTTTATTATACTTATAATTTTGACAGGCCATTTGATTTTCATGTTGAACTGGTTAAAATAATTTTAAATGATGAACCTGGGAAAACATATCCATCTGTTGCCCGTAGTTTGGGTGAGGCTCCAAAAATCACAGGGGCCGGAATTATTCCAACAGCAGCCGTAACAGAAATAGCTGAAGAGTTTGATTTCCTGAATGAACTAAATTTCCAGCCTGAAGACCCTGAAGAACTTGAGCAAATGAGTGAAATGGGGATTTCTACTGAAGATGAAACTGTCGAAGAAGAAGAAGAGGAAAAAGATGAATTTATGGATGAGTTCTCAGATAATGAAGGTTATGATGCAGATGATCTTCAAAAGGATGATTATTAATTAACCCAGTTCCGGAAGCTTTATGAGCAAAACACTGATCATAATTGCAGGTCCGACCGCAGCAGGAAAAACCGCTCTGGCTATTCAAATAGCCAAACATTTCAAAACAGAAATCATTTCAGCCGATTCAAGGCAATTCTACCGGGAAATGAATATTGGTACTGCTAAACCTTCAAAAGAAGAATTGGAAGTCATCTCACACCATTTAATTGATAGTCACTCGATTCTAGACTCATTTAGTGTCGGTGATTTCGAAAAAGAAGTGATCAATCTTCTTGAAAAACTGTTCAAATCTCTGGATCAGGTTGTTTTGGTGGGAGGCTCAGGCTTATTTATTAATGCCATATGCAATGGCTTTGATGAATTGCCCGTTGCATCTGAAGAAACCAGGAACAAATTAAATCAGCTCCTTGTAGAGAAAGGTATCGATCATCTGCAGGAAAAATTAAAAAAGGCTGACCCACAATACTATGCAGAAGTCGATATTAACAATCCGCAACGTCTGATCCGCGCATTGGAAGTTTTTGAAAGTACCGGGTATCCGTTTTCTACTTATCGCACCAAAACTCCAAAAAAGCGAAATTTCAATATCATAAAACTGGGAATTAATCCTACACGTGAAAAACTATATGAACAAATCAACCTCAGAGTGGATCAGATGGTTGAACGCGGATTATTTGAAGAAGTGAAAGGACTTGTAGAGTACAGGCAACTGAACACTCTGAATACGGTCGGCTATTCAGAACTATTCGAATATATTGATGGAAAACTGTCAAAAGAAGAAGCAATCGATAAGATTAAACAGAATACCCGGAGGTTTGCAAAAAGACAATTAACCTGGTTCAAAAAATCAGAAGATATGAACTGGTTTGAGGCAAATGAGCTTAATGCGATTCTAGATTTTCTTGATGCTGCGATGAACGTTCGCTCAAACGTGGTCCAAAAAAATTAAAGAACAGGAACAAAAAAGCAATGGTGCTCAAAATCTGCATCATCACCAAAATCTTTCCCTCTTGATTTATAGGGTAAAAATCTCCATATCCTATTGTAACACCAGTAATGAAGCTAAAATAAAGAGCATCTACCCAACCTTGAAGGGGCTGGTTTAAGTATTCTCCAGCAGAATAAATAACTCCGAATGAGGCAATAACTTCAGCAAAATTAAAGAATAGTAAGATAATTGAACGGTTGGCCATTTTACCGTGGTCATGTTCTGGCAGGAATATTTTGTGAAATATATGCAGAAAAGTCTCGACAAGCAGATAAATAATTAAAACATACAAGCCCCTATAACTCCATAGGCTGAAATAAAGCATAAGGAACGGAACCATTGTTTTAATGATGACATAAAGCTCACCGACCAGCTTTCTTTTGTGGAGTGATAATTTCCTGGTAAGAAAGTCGATATAAACGCCTGGAAAGAAGATTTTTGCCCCTACCAGAAATAACCTGAATAAACGTTCAACCCCAAAATCCGGATAATGAGTATTATTCCAAACACTTTTAATCTTTGAAAACTGATGGATATGCCCGGGAGAATTAGGTTTCCCAGAATCCTGATTACCAAAAACGAGCTTATTTAAACGTTTTCTCACTTATGCCTGCGCTGTAGGACCACCAAAGTTCATTGGGAATCCCGGTTGCTCTGCATTTATTTTTATACGACCATTCTGTGCCTCAAACTTCTCAATATTTTCATCCAGAGCAATCATAAACCGCTTGGCATGTTCAGGAGTTAATACGATTCTGGATTTTACCCTTGCTTTTGGAACACCGGGCATTACCCGGATAAAATCAAGCACAAATTCTGAGTTTGAATGGGTTATCACAGCCAGATTGGAGTAAATACCTTCTGCAATTTCTTCAGAAAGTTCAATATTTAACTGATTTTCTATATTTTGCTCTTCCATATTATAAAGTTATAAATTCTACAATCAAATTTTATCAAATAAAAAAGTCCTCTCAGATGGAGAATAAATTAGAAGAATTAATTTTAAAAACACAGCATGAGTCGATTAGAAAACCTTAGATTTTCATTTTGTTTATTTTTAAATCAACCATTAGAGCAAAGTGGATTTTGGGTTCTACCATAGCTATATAGAATCAAAACCTGTTAACATTAAATTGAAAAGTAAGATTGAAGGTCTGCCAATGTTGTTGGAGAAGTTACGATATCTTTAACAATTCTACCTTTTTCCATCAATAAAATTCGATCACATATATCTGTTAAGTGTGTAAGATCGTGGCTTGATATAATTATTGTTACTTTTTGAGAGCTACTTAATTTTTGTAAAATATTTTTTAGCCGTATTTGGGTAGAGGGGTCAATATTTGCAAAGGGTTCATCTAAAATTAAGAGCTTGGGATCTCGTAGAAGACATGCAGCCAAGCCGACTTTGGATTGATTCCCCTTAGATTTTATCTGTTTATATATAAAAATAATATTTTATTTCTTTTTAAAAAAAATTATTAAAAATATTTCTTTATTCTTATTTTTTTTTCTAATTATATAAATCACTATTCCTAAAAGTGCGGCAACTACTAAAATTGCGGGTGTTATCGTCATCATAGTCTGAAGTTAAGTTAACCTTAAAGTAAACACAAATTATTATAATTCAAAAAGTTGTTTGATTTATATTAAAGTATGCAATCCGAAGTGTTTTTCAAAGATGCCAAACAGTACGCATTGACGGCAATTAAACATGAAACATCTTCTTTTAGTAAAAGATTTAAAGCATGGATACCTTAATCGTCTAAATCGGGAAAATGAAAGAGGATTGAAACCAAGCTCGAAAGAATGAAAAATTGAAGAAATATGGTCTTTATAACTTACAATCAGACTTTTCTGACATCTGTTTATCCGTAAGTAAAGCTCAAAATATTTTGGCCAATAAAAAAGCGGATAAATAAAAGATAAACCTTTATTTAACCGCTTTCTAATTTTAAATTTCACGAGGAGCTACTTTTTAATATGCTCCAAATGAAAAGTCATCTTGTATAACATCCAGCTTTCGTCTCTTAGCTTTATGCTTTCAGCTTAAAAGCTTTTAAGCTTCCGCCTCTTCTAATTTCGAAGCCATTAATTTATCATATTCTTCCTGAGAACCAACAATGATGCGCTCGTATTGTCTCAATCCTGTTCCTGAAGGAATCAGGTGACCTACGATTACGTTTTCTTTCAGTCCCAACAAATTATCACGTTTACCACTGATAGCAGCCTCGTTCAACACCTTGGTAGTTTCCTGGAAGGAAGCTGCGGAGATGAATGACTTGGTACCCAATGATGCACGGGTAATACCCTGAAGCATTTGACTTGATGTTGCTGCGATTGCATCGCGGGTTTCAACAAGTTTCATGTCCTTACGCTTCAATACTGAATTTTCATCCCTAAGTTTACGTACAGAAATGATTTGACCAGGTTTAAGGTTCGGAGAATCTCCTGGCTCAGTAACTACTTTCTTATCATAGATTTCGTCATTCTCCAATTGGAAATCCCAACGGTCAACCAATTCCTTTTCAAGGAAACGGGTATCACCGGCATCCTCAATCATCACTTTCTGCATCATCTGGTGAACGATCGTTTCGAAGTGCTTGTCATTGATTTTCACACCCTGCAAACGGTAAACTTCCTGAATACCATTGACAAGATATTCCTGAACTGCGGCAGGGCCTTTAATTGCAAGAATATCAGCGGGTGAAATAGAACCATCAGACAATGGCATACCGGCTTTCACAAAGTCATTATCCTGTACAAGGATGTGTTTTGACAATGGAACAAGGTATTTTTTGATCTGTCCGTCTTTCGATTCGATAGACATCTCACGATTTCCACGTTTAACACCAGCTAAAGTTACAACACCATCAATTTCAGTAACAACAGCAGGGTTTGATGGATTACGAGCCTCAAATAACTCAGTTACCCTTGGCAAACCACCTGTAATATCCCTGGTTTTTCCTGTAGAGCGTGGAATCTTTGCAATGATTTGTCCGATTTTAACTTTCTCATTCTCTTCAACTGCAATGTGTGCTCCTACCGGGATGTTATAGCCTTTTAAGCCATTACCTTTTTTATCCGAAACGCGGATAACCGGGTTTTTAGTCTTATCACGGGTATCAATAATAACTTTTTCTCTGTGTCCAGTTTGCTCATCTGATTCTTCGCGGAAGGTAACACCTTCAATGATTGCCTCGAATTCAGCCTTACCTTCAAACTCGGAGATAATAACTGCATTATATGGATCCCAGCTACAGATCTTGTCACCTTTAGTGATCTTGGCACCATCCTTCACGTACAAGAAAGCACCATAAGGAATGTTGTTTGACATGATCATCTTTTTGGTTCCAGGCTCAACGATACGGAATTCACCAGAACGACCTAAGACAACTTCTAGGGCTCCTTCAGTAGTATCATGACTTACAGTTCTCACATTTTCAAACTCAATAACACCATCAAATTTCGCATTGATCTGAGATTCAGCAGCAATGTTTGATGCAGTACCACCCACGTGGAAAGTACGAAGTGTTAACTGTGTTCCCGGCTCACCGATTGACTGTGCAGCAATTACACCTACAGCCTCACCCATTTGCACGCGTTTACCGGTTGCAAGGTTTCGTCCATAGCACAATGCACATACACCACGCTTACTTTCACAAGTCAATACCGAACGAATTTCAATCCCTTCGAGTGGTGAACTTTCAATTTTAACTGCTACATGCTCTTCAATATCCTCACCTGCAGAAACTAATAGTTCTCCTGTTAATGGATCATAAACATCATGTAAACTGGTTCTACCCAAAATTCTGTCGTATAATGGTTCAACGATATCCTCATTATCTTTCAGAGCAGTTGTGTAAATACCTCTCAAAGTACCACAATCAGTTTCACCAACGATCATATCCTGAGCCACATCATGCAAACGACGGGTTAAGTAACCCGCATCCGCAGTCTTCAATGCTGTATCGGCCAAACCTTTACGGGCACCGTGGGTTGAAATGAAGTATTCCAATACCGATAATCCTTCTTTGAAGTTAGATAAAATCGGGTTTTCAATGATCTCTCCACCTGAACCTGATTTCTGAGGCTTAGCCATCAGACCGCGCATACCACAAAGCTGACGAATCTGCTCTTTGGAACCACGGGCACCAGAATCAAGCATCATATATACCGAGTTAAAGCCCTGATTATCGCTTGAAAGCTGATTCATCACATTAGCCGTTAAACGGTTATTGATACGGGTCCAGATGTCAATAATCTGGTTATAACGTTCGTTATTGGTAATGAATCCCATGTTATAGTTATTCATTACTTCTTCAACCTCTTTACTTGCCTGCTCAATTAGATGAGCCTTTTCAGCCGGGATATTTAAATCCTGTAGGTTGAAGGATAATCCTCCCTGGAATGCCATTTGGAAACCTAATTCTTTGATTTCATCAAGGAATTGTGCAGCGCGGGCCATACCGGTCACTTTTACCACATCGCCAATAATGTCACGAAGTGATTTTTTGGTAAGTAATTCATTAATATAACCCACTTCAACAGGCACTCTCTGGTTAAATAAAACACGACCTACAGTAGTATCAATTAGTTTATTGACCATGGAACCATCCTTCTCTTTCACATTAGCTTTAACCTTGATGAAAGCATGAAGATCAATTTTACGCTCATTATAAGCTATAATTACTTCTTCAGGTGAATAGAAGATTTGATCTTGTCCTAATACAACTCGTCCTTCGTCAGTTCTGCGGCCTTTAGTAATGTAATAAAGACCCAAAACCATATCCTGTGAAGGTACTGTGATTGGAGTACCGTTAGCAGGGTTCAGAATGTTGTGTGAAGCAAGCATCAGCATTTGGGCTTCCAGAATTGCCGCATTACCCAAAGGTAAATGAACAGCCATCTGGTCACCGTCAAAATCCGCGTTGAATGCAGTACAAACCAATGGGTGTAACTGAATAGCTTTTCCTTCAACCAGCTTTGGCTGGAAAGACTGAATACCCAAACGGTGTAAGGTAGGAGCACGGTTTAACAATACCGGGTGGCCCTTCAATACATTCTCAAGGATATCCCAAACAATAGGATCTTTTTTGTCTACTATTTTCTTTGCAGATTTAACTGTCTTCACCACTCCTCTTTCGATCATCTTACGAATGATAAATGGTTTGAACAGCTCAGCTGCCATATCTTTTGGCAAACCACACTCATGAAGCTTCAGGTTCGGTCCTACAACAATTACCGAACGTGCTGAATAATCCACACGTTTACCCAGTAAGTTTTGACGGAAACGTCCCTGCTTACCTTTAAGAATATCTGATAAAGATTTTAATGCACGATTACCTTCAGTTTTTACCGCATTTACCTTACGTGAATTATCGAATAATGAATCGACAGACTCCTGAAGCATACGCTTCTCATTACGTAAAATTACCTCCGGAGCTTTGATCTCGATCAGACGCTTCAAACGGTTGTTACGGATAATAACACGACGATAAAGATCATTCAAATCTGAAGTTGCAAAACGACCGCCCTCAAGTGGTACGAGAGGCCTCAATTCAGGTGGAATAACCGGAACAATCTTAACGATCATCCACTCAGGATTATTCTCAATACGAGTATTTGCTCCACGGAAAGCCTCAACAACCTGAAGACGTTTTAAGGCCTCAGTTTTACGTTGCTGTGAAGTTTCAGTAGCTGCCTGATGACGAAGATCATAAGACTGCTGATCGAGGTCTAAACGGCCTAAAAGATCCTGAAGAGCCTCAGCACCCATCTTAGCGATGAATTTTTCAGGGTCTTTATCATCCAGGTACTGATTTTCTTTTGGAAGTGAATCCAGGATATCCAGGTATTCTTCTTCTGTCAGGAAATCCATTTTCTGGATGCCATCTGCTTCTTTAAGACCGGCCTGTATCACTACATAGCGCTCATAATAAATAATCAGATCAAGTTTTTTGGTTGGTAAACCTAAAAGGTAACCAATTTTGTTTGGTAATGAACGGAAGTACCAGATGTGTGCAACAGGAACCACAAGATTAATGTGTCCCATACGCTCGCGACGAACTTTCTTTTCAGTTACTTCTACCCCGCAACGGTCGCATACAATGCCCTTGTAACGAATACGTTTGTATTTACCGCAATGACATTCGTAATCTTTTACAGGACCGAAAATCCGCTCGCAAAATAAGCCATCACGCTCAGGTTTATAAGTCCGGTAGTTGATGGTTTCCGGTTTTAGCACCTCGCCGCTTGAACGCTCCAGAATAGATTCAGGAGAAGCAAGACTAATGGTTATCGAGGTGAAATTACTTTTAATTTTATTATCTTTCTTGTAAGACATATCTCTTTATAAGTTTAAAGCTGAAAGCTGAAAGTTGAAAGCTTTGGCGATTCGTTTCGCTTTTTGCTTTTTGCTTTCGGCTTTCTGCTTGATTAGTCTAATGTGATATCTAAACCTAAACCTCTTAATTCATGAACCAATACATTGAATGATTCAGGAACTGATGGGGTTGGCAGGTTTTCACCTTTAACAATCGCTTCGTAGGTTTTTGCACGACCTACAACATCATCAGATTTAACAGTGAGTATTTCCTGGAGAATGTTAGCAGCACCAAATGCTTCAAGAGCCCAAACCTCCATCTCACCGAAACGCTGACCTCCAAACTGAGCTTTACCACCCAATGGCTGCTGTGTAATCAATGAATATGGTCCGATTGAACGAGCATGCATCTTATCATCAACCATATGACCCAGTTTCAGCATATAAATGATACCAACTGTGGTCTGCTGATCGAAGCGATCTCCGGTTAAACCATTATACAAATAGGTTCTTCCTGATTTAGGAATTCCAGCCTTATCTACCCATTCTTCAACCTCATCATGTGATGCACCGTCGAAGATCGGAGTAGCGAACTTCATTCCAAGTTCTTTACCGGCCCATCCTAATACTGTTTCATAGATCTGTCCAAGGTTCATACGTGATGGTACACCCAATGGATTCAATACAATATCCACAGGAGTTCCGTCCTCAAGGAAAGGCATATCCTCATCACGAACAATTCTCGCAACGATACCTTTATTTCCATGACGTCCGGCCATCTTATCACCTACTTTCAGTTTACGTTTCTTAGCGACATAAACTTTAGCCATCTGAACAATTCCTGATGGAAGCTCATCACCTACACTGATCGCAAATTTATCACGTTTATAAGCACCAAGCTCTTCATTAAGCTTAATGTTGTAATTGTGAAGCGTTTGTTTGATCAGTTCGTTTTTGTCTTCATCAGTCGTCCATTTCGTTGGATTCACATTTGCATACTCAAGCTCGGTAAGTATCTTCTGGGTGAATTTAACACCCTTAGCTACCAATAACTCTTTGTACACATTGTACACACCCTGTGAAGTTTTACCATTCACAATAACGAACAATTTCTCAATCAAGGTATCTTTCAATTCCTTAACTGCTTTATTATGCTTAACGTCTAATTTCTCAATCAGAGCTTTCTCTTCCTGCTTAGTAGTTTTCTTAGCGCGGGAGAATAATTTAGTATCAATAACAACTCCATGAATTGAAGGAGGAGTTTTAAGGGATGCATCCTTTACGTCACCGGCTTTGTCACCAAATATTGCACGTAAAAGTTTTTCTTCCGGTGAAGGATCCGACTCTCCTTTCGGAGTAATCTTACCAATTAAAATATCACCTTCTTTAATCTCTGCACCTACACGGATAATTCCATTCTCATC
>CAMBFY010000023.1 GCA_945865415.1 Sphingobacterium thalpophilum | reverse complement strand
TTACTATGAAAAAAATAATAATATTTTGTTTCGCCTGTTTTAATTTATTTGGGATGTTCAGTTTATACTTTTTCATTCAACATGAAAGAGGAGCAGGAAAAATGATGTTTCTTCTGTCTTTATCAAGCCTAATTTATTGTTTGACAGCTGTCTATATGAAAAAGAAACAGATCAAACTCTGGTGATTGTAACTAAGAGGACAAATTGCATCAAACACTTTTTAATAACTATAGGCTGAACGAATCAAGCTACCATTGTTTGTTCAGCCTTTATCGTTGATATTCCACTTTGAGCATAGACTAGTTTTTCCAGATTAAAATCAATGTTACCCTCTGGTTGGTGTTATCACCATACCAGTTTAAGCCTTTCCTGATAAAATACCGTTCCCTCAATCCTTTCCACCTTTTAATAAATCCATAAGTCCATCAATCAAATGGTTCCATAATTTAACCTGAGTTCGATTTAAGGAAGATTAAAAATACCATTTAAATTGATCTTGTGATGCTCTAGGTTTGTATTATTTGATTTTTGAAACCAATACCTGAGTTTCATAGCTTGGTTCAGCCCTTTCCTACGGAGTATTTCCGGCAAGAAATCGTAGTCTATTTCAGATTACCAATAGCCGGAAGATACCTCCTTCGGCAAGGTTTATTTTACCCGGAGCTGTTTTTCATCGGGACTGGCTTCCGGTAAAATAGAATCATAGGCCATGTTAAACAAACCCGGGTGGCAGCTCTATCTTTTTTGCAATACTGAGTCTCATGACAAAATTAAATTTCCCGCAAAAAAATAGGGCAGAACACGGGGCTGTCATAAGCGAAGAGAAACAGATCCTGCTTTCTAAAAGGAGAGAAAAAATCAGTCTAAACTTTGCCAAGCAAGATTTTATTTCGAACTCACTTTAATTTAGGTAACCATGCCAGCAAAAACCTTTGGAAGCGCCGTTTTTGGAATTGAAGCAATCACCATAACAATTGAGGTGAATATCAGCGGAGGACTCAATTATTTTGTGGTCGGTCTACCCGATAATGCAGTAAAAGAGAGTATGCTGCGGATAGAAAGCGCCCTTAATAATTCGGCCTTTCATATGCCCAGGCAACGAATCATCGTCAATCTGGCACCTGCCGATATCCGAAAAGAAGGTTCGGCCTATGACCTGCCTATTGCCATTGGTATTCTGGATGCCTCCGGACAGATTTTCAGCACAAAACTGGATAAATACCTGATTCTGGGTGAGCTTTCTCTTGATGGGGGAATCCAGGCAATTAAAGGAGCTCTCCCGATTGCTATACAAGGCAAACGGGATGGATTCAAAGGAATTCTATTGCCAATGGAGAATGCGCGGGAAGCTGCTATTGTTGATGATTTTGAGGTTTATGGAGTGAGCCAGCTGTCGGAAGTGATTGGTTTTTTTGATAACAGCCTTGAACTGCAACGAACCATAGTCAATACCCGGGAAGAGTTTAAATACAACATCAATAATTATGACAGCGATTTCTCGGATGTCAGGGGACAAGAAAACATCAAACGTGCTTTAGAAATTGCTGCCTCAGGAGGCCATAATTTGATACTGATCGGTCCGCCAGGAGCCGGCAAAACCATGCTCGCCAAACGACTGCCCACAATCCTTCCTCCTCTGGATCTGTATGAAGCGCTCGACACTACCAAGATCCATTCGGTTGCCGGAAAGCTCTCCGCATCCGATTCTCTGATGACTGTCAGGCCCTTTCGTTCTCCGCATCATACGATCAGCGATGTTGCCCTGGTTGGAGGGGGCACTAATCCCCAACCCGGAGAAATATCACTCGCCCATAACGGCGTACTTTTTCTGGATGAGTTACCCGAATTTAAACGGACTGTTTTGGAAGTAATGCGACAACCCCTGGAAGAACGGAGGGTAACCATCTCAAGAGCAAAATTGAGCGTGAATTATCCGGCAAGTTTTATGCTGGTGGCTTCAATGAATCCCTGCCCCTGCGGCTTCTACAACCATCCTGAAAAAGAATGTATCTGCGCACCCGGAGTAGTTCAGAAATATTTAAGCAAGATCTCCGGTCCGCTGCTCGACCGCATAGACCTGCATGTAGAAGTCACTCCGGTAAATTTCAATGAACTCTCTTCCGAGCGTTTGAGTGAAAAAAGCGAATCTATCCGCGAAAGGGTTACTCAAGCAAGAAACATTCAGCTCAAACGTTTTGAAGCAAAAGCAGATGTGTTTTGCAATGCCCAAATGAGTCCGAATATGGTCAGGAATATTTGCAGGATCAATGAAAACGGACAGGTATTATTGAAACAGGCCATGGAAAAACTGGGCCTTTCTGCCAGAGCCTATGACCGCATCCTGAAAGTTTCCAGAACCATTGCCGACCTGGCCGGTAGTGAAGAGATCCAACTGGAGCATCTGGCTGAAGCGATACATTACAGGAGTTTGGACCGGGAGGGCTGGGCGGGGTGATTGGCTGGTTTGTTAGGAGCCCTAGGCTCGCACCAATTGTCATTATTTTAGATTTGAGTTCAACCCTGCGGATTACTCATTAAAAGTCGAAATTTATCATTAGAACCTAAAAAAAGTCACATATTTATATGACCCTGAATGGGTCAAGTATTTATAGAAATGTTTTGGCGAGAAACCCCGACCCCGTAGGTGGTCGCATATGTATGGTTAACACATACGACCACCTTCGGGGTCGGGAAACAGGATTTCATGATTTTCTATAAACATGCGACCCCTTCGGAGTCGGCTGATCTATTATGAGATATGGCCTCAATTGGGCAAATGGGCAAAACGTTACCGTGTACATATTGACCAACACCTGGCAAATTTCATTTTCCAATTATCCGACAAGGAGGTTGAGAATATGGTGGCGCAAAATGCGACACCTTTCAAACTCATTTCCTCTACCAATAAACTCTATTGGGAAAATAAATCTAAATTTGCATTGAATTAATAGCCAAAATCAAGATTAATCAATATTTGTAAAGCGAATTATCCCGGAATGAATTATAAATATTTTATAGCCCTGCTTCTTTTCTTTGGTATCCGGCAAGCTGCAAAAGCAAACTTTGTATTTAATTCTAATTCAATAGCAGCACATCAGGCCATATTTGATTTGCGGTTTAATGATGCACGGAAATACATCCGGGATGAGAAAGTAAATAATCCTCAAAATGGCATTCCGGTCTTGCTTGAAAATTACCTTGATTATGTATTCCTGCTTACTTCAGAGAATACAATCGAATTTGAAAAGTTTAAGGACAGGAAATCAGACAGGATTGATGCGATCAAAAAAAATGATAAAAATTCGCCCTACTATCTTTTTGCCCAGGCAGAGATTTATCTTCAATCAGGAATGATTAAAGCTAAATTCGGAGAATATGTGTCTTCAGCCTATGATTTCAAAAAGGCGAAAGACTTATTAATCGAGAATAACGGAAAGTACAGAGAGTTTTTACCCAATCAAAAAAGTCTTGGAATGATAGAAGTGATCTTTGGAGCCGTACCGACAAATTTGAGGGGGATAGCCAGTGTTTTGGGTTTTGAGGGAAATATTACTAAAGGAAATAAACAATTAGAAAGGTTCAGGCTGCAGATTGCCAACAGTAAATTCAGCTTTTACAATGATGAAATTGTAACCCTAATTTGTTTAACAAATGTAGATGTAATTCAAGGCAGAAATAGTTACAGTTACATGGCACCTCTTTTAAATTCCATGAGTGATAAAAGCCTACTTAAATCTTATTTGCAGGGGTACACTGCCTTTAAAACCGGACATGCCGATGCCGCAATTAAATTTATCGAAGCCGCTCCAAAAGGCAGTCAGTACGCCGACTTACCACTCATGAATTATTTGATGGGCAATGCCAAACTCTGCCGTATGGATTCGGATGCAAACCATTACCTCAGCAAATTTGCGAATGAGACCTACAGCACAAATTATGTAAAAGATACTTATCTGAGACTTGCATTCTATTACCTGTTAAGAAATAATCTTTCTCAATACAACTATTATTTAGGCTTGGTGAGAACTAAAGGTTCTGTGATTATTGAAAAGGACAAGCAGGCTTTGAAGGAATCAAATGACCCTAAACCTAATATAGTTTTATTGAAAGCAAGACTCTATTTTGATGGCGGTAATTATAACCATGCATTGGCTCAATTAAAATCAATTGAAGTTAATGATTTAAAAATCCAAAAGGATAAATTAGAACTTTTTTATCGCTTTGGGCGTATCCACGATATGATGAACAATTTTGATGATGCTTTGCTTTACTATCAGCGTACAATCAACATGGGTAAAAATCAGAATAACTATTTTGCAGCTTACTCGGCACTAAAATCGGGTAATATTTATGAGTACCTAAAAGATTATAAAAATGCAGCTATTCACTATAATATGGCCATAGAAATGAAAAATCATGAGTATCAAATCGGTATTGGCACACATGCGAAGGAAGGCTTGAGAAGACTCAAACAACGATAAATCAAATTAATTTATTTATCCGGCAGCGTATTTTAAATTTAAAAATTATCTTTGATCTCATAATTTTGCAGCAATCTGTAGCTATTGGAATTCTTACAGAAGAGATCATTATTAAAACTTTAGCTCAAAATGCCGGAAAAAAAGATACTGATAACCGGGGCAAGCAGGGGTTTGGGCTTTGCAATATCAAAAGCTCTATCAGCTGAGTACACATTAATTCTACATGCCACAAGCAAGGAAAGTTTTAGCAATGTTAATCCTAAACACCACTTGCTTTGTGCTGATCTCAGCGATCCGAGTGAACTCAATGATTTTTGTAAACGTTTAAAAAAAGAGCATGGAGATACCCTATACGGGGTAATCAATAATGCGGGCGTAACATTTGACAAATCTCTTATTTATCAGCCGGAAAATGAAATTGACAAAATGTTACATGTTAATTTGAAAGCTCCTATCATGATCTGTAAGGCTGTATTGAAACAATTCCTTTTGAATAAACAGGGGGTTATAATCAACGTAAGCTCATGTGTTGGTGAAACTGGAAATGCATTTCAGGCAGTTTATTCTGCAACCAAAGCAGGATTAGCGGCCCTATCAAAATCTCTTGCCCGCGAAGTTTCAGCTTTGAGCGAAGAACATGCCATCAGGATATTGAGCATAGCTCCGGGTTTTATTGAAACAGAGATGACAGATTCGGTACCCGAAAAATTCAGACAAGAATATTTAAAAGCCATTCCTGCCAATCGTTTCGGTAATGTTAACGAGGTTGCGGATGTGGTTGCTTTCCTTTTGTCGGATAAAGCATCATATATAAACGGAACTAACATAAATATAAATGGTGGGATATTATGATAAGGGCAAACATGTAGAAAGCCTGTGTTCAATACATCCGAGAGAAATACTTATTGCCTACGGTCCCAAGAAATTGCTTGTTGATAAATATCACTGGCACTCTCCAAAAACAGGTATTGTGGCAAGCTACACTCCAACAGATTTTGATGTAGAAGACCATTTTGACATTTTCAGAGGAGTAGATCAGATTGAGTCCTTTGTTCAGGCAACATCTGCATCTTTATCCATGTTTTTGATCTGTCAGAATAATAATTGTGCCCCAGAGGATTTGAGAGAAAAATCTGTCCCAAGCTTTATTAGCGTAGGCAATGTGAACTTCATGTCTGCTCTTGAAAAGGGTGATACTTATGTTATTCTGGGGAAAATAACATTTTATAAATTTAAACAAATGGTTTGCGATGGGAGGATCTACCGATGCCCCCAGGGATTAGACCTTGACGAGTATTTTAAAGATTTTAACGAAGAGCGTTTACTCAAATATGATCTCTTACCTGATTTTAAACTTATCTCTGATTACTACGATATAACAGGGCGGGAAATTGACATAGAATATTTTAGAGCAATAAACAAAAAGTAGATTTTAATGGAAAGACAAGAAATTATTGACGGGCTAATTGAAGTACTCAAAACCGTTCGAATGATAGAGCCCGAAAAATTAGTAGGTGTAACAGAAGAAACAGATTTTTTAGCTGATATGAATGTACCATCATCTCAAATGATCGCTATTGTCGCAAAAGTCGAACAAAAGTTTGATATTGAATTTGAAGACGATGATATTGATGATTTGGGCTCAACAGTCAAGGATGTTGTTGATCTGATTTTAAAAGTAAAAGCACGTGGATAATATCCCTGGCAGAAAGGTGGCAGTAGTGGGTATGGGGGGAACTTTCCCCACCTGCAAGAATCTTTCTGAATTTAGCGGCAAACTATTTGCAAATAAAAGTCTGATCCGCACATTTGATGATGCCATGGCTTATGAGAAGCAGGTCAGGTCTACTGTAGCGGGTTTTATCACCGAGCCAGAAATGGATCTGGAAGTAATTTGGGACCCAATGGAAGGCATATACCCAGAGACCTATATTGATAAATTGAACCGGATACCGGATGCTAATCTTGCTACCGCAGACGTAGGCAGCATCTGGTCAATGCTTGCAGCACAAGAGGCCATAAAAATGGCCGGGTGGTCAAAAGAGCTTATCCAGTCAGAGCAAACCGGCGTTGTAATAGGTTCCGGAGGCTCAGCTAACACTATTCTCAGAAACGGATGGCACAACTTTTACGTTTTTGGTAGAAAAACTCGTCATTCAGGTGGTCATACGGTCGACCGAACTATGACCTACCGCGAAGCAGCCAATGTGTCGGTTCTTATAAAAAATAAAGGTGTTTGTGAAACCATTAGCTCTGCATGTGCCACCGGACTCGGTAACATTGGCTACGCCTACCGACTGATTAAATACGGGATTCAAGACCGGGCGATCACCGGTGGGGTAGAAAGTACATCGCTTGAAACCTTTATTGGTTTCGATGGAATGATGGTTTTAAGCCGGGGTTTTAGCCCTGAAGAAAGCTCACGCCCATTTGATATGGCCAGAAACGGATTTGTTTGTTCATTCGGTGCAGGCATAGTAGCCCTTGAAGAATATGAACAGGCAGTTGCCCGTGGTGCTGATATCCTGGGTGTAATTGACGAATATTTTAACAACTCAGATGGCGACGGAGATATGTTCTACCCATCATTTGACGGACAACAAAGGTTGTGGAAAGGCGTAATGGCAGGTTCTGACGAAAAACCTGATGTGGTAAAGGTGCATGGTACATCTACTCCATCGGGTGATGCTATTGAACTCCTAAGCGTGGTTGATGCATTGGGTGAAGAAGGATACCATATATCTGCACCAAAATCGCAATTTGGACATATGTTGGGTGGTGCCGGTTCAGTAGAATTCATAACTGCCTTATTGATGCTTAAAGAACAAAAAGTTTTACCCTGTTTAAATTCCACGAACCTTAACCCTGAACTGGAAACGTTTCAGAAAAGTCCGGATTGGAAAGGACCGAAAAAGCCTTTAGCAGCTTACAGGCACTTAATTCCTCAAGAAAGTTTTTCCAAACCCATAAATAACATAGTTTGCCTGAACTATGGCTTTGGTGGAACCAACAGTGCTTTAAAATTGTCAAGATATGATAAATAATACTGGTAAAGTTGCGGCAATTTTTGGGGTAAGGAATGAAGAATCAATAGCTTATAATATTGCTATAAAACTGCATCAGTCAGGTTGTAAAATTGCCTTAAGCTATGTTGAAGATACGCGTGATGAAGTGCTGTATCTGCTTGAAAAATTAGGGCTTGATACCACACTCGCCATGCAGGTTGATGTTAGAGATGAAGTTCAGATCAGCGATTTTCTGACCGCGGTATACAATTCCCATGGTCCCATAGATTATATTTTACACGGCGTAGCCTTTGCAAACACCAAAGTGCTGTGTTCAAACTTTCTAGGCAGTACAGAACCCGTACCTTCCTATATAGATATCCCTTTCGAAGACCTGATGGATTCTTTTAATATCAGTGCTTATTCTCTTTTAAGAATCGCCAGAGTTGCAGAAAATTTGTTACAGAAAAGTGCATCAATTCTCACTCTTACCTATAATGCGGCAAACAGAGTTATTCCACAATACGGAGGAATGGCGATCAATAAAGCAGCTCTTGATAATATCATGCTGTACCTGGCCAGCTACTTTCGTAACAAGCAGGTAAGAGTAAATGCAATATCTGCAGGATTGGTGATGACTACTTCCTCAGGTGGAATTAATGGTGTGCGTAAAATGCGTAAATTAGGTAAATACATGGCCCCATTAGGAAATATTGATGCGGGTGATGTGGGCGATACCGCTTTATACTATTTCTCTGATCTGTCTAAAAAAGTAAGTGGAAATATTCATTTTGTGGATGGTGGATTTAACATCATGGCAGTACCTGTTATAGATGAAGAATGAGTTGGAAATATCTGTAAATCAAATAACTGCACAGCGCACATTTGCTGTCGGAAATGATTTGGTACATATAGAAAATTTTAAACTTTCACTCAGTGATCTCTTCAAAAAAAAGGTCTATACACCCGCTGAAATAGCTTATTGCGAAAGCTTCAGTGATTCCTTACAGCGCTATGCATCAACTTGGGCGGCTAAAGAGGCTGTGTATAAAGCCATCAAACAACTGGATTCAACACCTCTTGGATGGAAAAAAATAGAAATTACAAGATCCAAAAAAGCAGGAATGCCTAACGTAATATTGCCGGAACATCTCAAGAACTACGAGCTGAGCCTTAGCATATCACATGACGCTGAGTATACCTGGGCTCTGGCATTAATTAATGCAATAGTTTAATCAATTGACCTCGCATTTTTATCATTCAGATTTTGTTGATCTCCATTACTATAAATATGGAGGTGGTCAGGAGCATATGCTGTGTTTTCATGGTTTCGGTATGCATGGAAAGCAGTTTCGGGAACTAGAACCAGAACTAGGAAATAAATATACTTTTTGGGGCTTCGATTTGTTCTTTCATAAAGCCACCAGGCTTAAAGACCAAAGTCTGGAAACTGTAAAATCGGGCCTGGCAAAGAAAGAGTTAGCCAAGCTCATTTTAGAATTTTGCCAGGCACAAAACATCAATCGCTTTTCGGTAATTGGCTATTCAATGGGTACTCATTACGCAACCACAATTGCTGAAGAGCTTCCCGAAATGATTAATGAATATATCGTAGCGGCACCATCATCCATAAAGCCCGGAAACATTATCAGGTTCTTTAGCAGAAGTAGATTCGGAAATAAGGTCATTGAGAAGGTATCTTTAAGTAAAGATGCGATGCTTAAGGTCCTAAACATGTTTAAACGGGCTCGTTTTTTAGATGATGAGGGTCATGGAATTCTATTAAAAGAAATTGAAACTCATGAATTGAGGTTTAACCTGTACGCCAGCCTGACTTATCTTCGTTTTTTAACAACGAATGAATCAAAACTAATTGATGCCTTAAATAACCATCCAATCCGGAGTATCTTTATTTTCGGGAAGCGTGATAAAACATATCCACTAAGTATTGGAAAATCTTTTTTACCACAACTTAAAAAAGCCGAAATATTGAATTTAAATGAAGGGCATGAAATGATCAATAAAAATTTTGCGAAAGTTTTAGGAGATTTGCTATCATGATCATTAAATCAAAGCCCTTACCGCAATTCTGGTTAAAATTTATTGGTTACTTATTGTCAATATTTTTCGAGAAAATTTATTTAAACAAAATCATCATAAGGCCTGTTGAGATTAAATCTAACCATTCCTATATTTTATCGTTGAATCACTTCAGTTTTGCGGATGGTCCTTTAGGTTTTTATCTGGCTTATCAGTTATTTTTCAAGCAGGGCAAAATGAAACAGTTTTACATTATGTCTTTAAAAACACAAATGGAAAAAAAATGGTGGCTAAGATATCTTGGTTCATTTTCTGTTGATCCGGGAAAACTATCTGTGAATGAAAGTTTAGCTTATGCAGCTGAAATTTTGAATGAACCAGGTAATTTATTATTGTTTTTTCCTCAGGGGAATCTTGAAAGCGTTCATATAAGAATTATACAATGTCAAGATGGATTATCACAAATAGTACCCCAAATTACAGGTAAGTGCCAGCTATTATGGAGCAGCAATATTGGCGAATATTTTGAAAGTTTATTACCTTCCGTATATTTTAATATGCTCGATTGCGGTACCGCCGAAGATTTTGATTTTGACCGGTTTAAACAAGATATAAACAGGCATCACAGAGAATCCTTAAAAAAGAGTGTGAGATTCACCGTAGAAGAAGATTAAAAATTATTGGTTGTAACTTGAAATTGATTTAATATTCAACAACCACATACCTGCAGGTAGTGAAACATAGCATATTATCGCTGCCAAGCTTCATTTTAGACACCGATAGCCTTGAAGCATTGCTTTTATCTATGTAATTTACAATCTATGTTTCCTTTAAAGAAGAATATAAATTAATCTATGTGGTTAGATATTTATAAATCGAACTTAAATTAAGTATTGACTTTGTCCCAATAATTAAAATCCATAATAATCTTTGTTACGTATTTTCAAAAAACAAACAAAATGAAACAGTATTTTAAAATCATACCCCTATTTGTACTTATTCTGGTTTTGTTTTCCTGCGAAGCAATCTCTCAGAAAAAAACTGATGTCAGAAAAGTGAAACTTACAGCGCCTCAGGGTAAAGC
This sequence comes from Sphingobacterium thalpophilum, assembly GCA_945865415.1. Classification (GTDB taxonomy): domain Bacteria; phylum Bacteroidota; class Bacteroidia; order Sphingobacteriales; family Sphingobacteriaceae; genus Daejeonella; species Daejeonella thalpophilum_A. The sequence continues at coordinate 9,154 of CAMBFY010000023.1, read as the reverse complement.
AATCGCCGCATTTGCAGAGGGTTGTTTCTGGTGCTCTGAGCATATCTTTGAGGCTGTGGTAGGCGTGGATTCTGCCATTTCAGGTTATGCAGGTGGAAATGTACCAAACCCAACCTACGACCTGGTCAATACGGAAACCACTGGCCATGCTGAAACTGTTTTGGTTTACTATAACCCCAAATTAATTACTTATGCAGAGCTTTGTAAGGTATTCTTTGCCTCTCACGACCCAACTACACCTAATCAGCAAGGCCCTGATAGAGGTTCATCGTACCGTTCTATACTTTTTTATACCGGTGAAGCAGAAAAGGCTGCAGCACAACAGTCTGTAAAAGATGCCACCAATGCGGGCAGATTCAAAAAATCAATTGTAACTGAGCTAAAACCATTAACAGAATTCTACCGTGCAGAAGGCTACCATCAGGATTATATCGAACATAACCCAAATCAGGGATACGTAAGAGCAGTTTCCATTCCAAGGTTTGTGTTGTTTAAGAAGACATATAAGGGCCGGCTTAAGTAATAGGTATAGAAGAAATTCTCTTGGCTGAAAGCTAACAGGCAAAAGCTGAAGCAGGAGGACGGAAAACTGAGGTCTGAACTCCGAAATCAGACCTCAGACTTCAGGCAAATCATTCGATTAACCAATCGATTATCTACCTTTACTAAATGGATTATCAGGTACACCATCTGCAAAACGGAATACGCGTTTTGCATAAACCAAGCCCTTCCAATATTTCACATACCTGTATTATCATCAATGCGGGTTCCCGTGATGAAAATCCTTCCAAAGATGGGCTCGCACATTTCATTGAACACCTGCTTTTTAAACAGACTGAAAAAAGAAATACCAACCAAATACTTAATCGCCTTGAATTGGTTGGAGGAGATCTTAATGCTTATACCACAAAAGAATACACCTGTGTTCATGCATCTTTTTTGAAACCTCACCTTGAACGATCTCTAGACCTTTTTGAAGATATCGTTTTCCATTCCGTATTTCCGGAAGAAGAAATGAAAAAAGAAAAGGATGTCATCCTGGATGAAATAGCCTCTTACCAGGATCAGCCTGATGAGGCAATTAATGATGATTTTGAGGATCTGCTTTTTGAAGGACATCCACTGGGCCGTAATATTCTCGGGACCCCATTAACTGTTCAGGGTCTTACTAAACAGGATATTACCGATTATCACAAGGCAAACTACCGAACGGATGAAATCATTATCGGAATTTTAGGGGATTATGATTTTAAAACAATTATCCGCTTGAGTGAAAAAATTTTCGGTGGAATCCCGGCCAATCTGCCTGTAAGAATACGCGAAAAAACAGGAACCTATTCGGCAAAAAACCTGGTTTTTACTAAACCTATCAACCAGTCGCATTGCGTAATTGGTAACCGATCCTATTCCATGCATCATAAACAAAAGACAGCATTTCTCCTGCTCAATAATCTGCTGGGGGGCACAGGGATGACCTCAAGGTTGAACCTCGAAATCCGCGAAAAATATGGCATCGCCTATACCATCGAATCAAACTACACTCCAATGAGTGATACCGGTATCTTTTCAATCTATTTCGGTACCGATACCGAAAAAACAGAAAAAGCCATTAAACTCGTAGAAAAGGAATTGAGAAAGCTACGTGAACAGAAACTAGGTCCGGTTCAACTTAGACAAGCAAAGGATAAATTTATCGGACAAATCGCTCTCGGTGAAGAAAATAGAATTGGACTGCTGATTTCAATGAGCAAAAGTCTGCTGGATTACGGCCGAGTAGATTCACTGGAAGAAATATTTTCGAAAATAAATGCTGTAAGTGATTCTCAGGTACTTGAAATTGCCAATGAAATGTTCGATCCAAAAGTACTCAGCGCCATGATCTTTAATCCTTAAGAATAAGTCCCATTCAATAGGTCATCAAATAAAAATTGCTACTTTTCCTTTGATAAAGTCTATAAACGGATAAAAATCTATTTATATAATCAATGAAACGGACCAGATTCTTTAATCATATTCATATCGATGGGTATTCTGCAACTCCAAAGTATCTTCAGTTAACCAATTCAATCAAAGATTCAATCATCGCCGGTAAAATTCAAAAGGATGATCTGCTACCTTCAATCAATGAACTAAGCTGCATTCTCGACATTTCAAGAGATACAGCTGAAAAAGCTTATAAGTACCTGAAAAGTCTGGGTATTGTTAATTCTGTACCGGGTAAAGGATACTATATCAGCAATGTTGATTTCAGACAAAAGCTTCGCATATTCCTATTATTCAACAAGTTAAGTTCTCATAAGAAAATAGTCTATGATGCTTTCGTAGCTGCCCTTGGAGAGCATGTTGCCATCGATTTTTATATCTATAATAATGATTTTACACTGTTCAAAAAGCTTCTTGATAATAAAAGGGAGGATTATTCGCATTATGTAATCATCCCACATTTTAATGAGGGCGGTGAAGAGTCCTATCGACTGATTAATGAAATCCCAAAAAATAAACTGGTATTACTGGATAAATTATTGCCCGGTGTTGAAGGTCAATATGCAGCAGTTTATGAGAATTTTGAAAAGGATATTTACCAGGCCTTGGAGCAAGCCCTGGAGCAGTTAAGCAAATACCATACTCTGAAAATCATTTTTCCCGACAAAAGCTATTCCTCAAATGAAATAATCAAAGGCTTCAATCGCTTCTGCCAGCAATATGCATTTTCTCCTAAAATAGTAAATGATATTAGTACCGAACCTATTCAGGAAGGCGAGGTTTTTATTAATCTGATTGAAGCAGATTTAGTAACCCTGATCGAACGTATCATCGCGTTAAAGCTTAGTGTTGGGAAGCAGGTAGGGGTTATATCCTATAATGAAACCCCTCTAAAAAAGATAATTTTAAACGGAATTACGACTATATCAACCGATTTTTCAAAAATGGGTGAGCTGGCCGCAGAATTAATACTAAGCAATTCATATGCCCATGCCGAGGTTCCTTTTCACCTTACCTTGAGGCCTTCTCTTTAAAATTTTTTACCGATATAAAATAATTGTATTACCTTAACGTGAACTCGACATACTATTTAAAAACCACATATCGGCAGGCAAGCAGAGGAACATAATACAATATAGCCTCAAAGCTTCATTTTAGACGCAGATAGCCTTGACGCTTCGCTTCAATCCAGGTGGTTTACATTTTATGTGTCTTTCTACGCATAAAATAAGTGAATCTATGTGGTTAGATATTTATGTGTCGAACGCTCTTTATCTTACAATCGCTATTCAGGCTTGCATGACAGTGCATGACGGCTTGATACTAAATGTTCAATATTTTTAATGCTTAATCCCAATTCATGCAAGCAATTTTAGGTGTCATTTTTCATTTAATTGGCGGAGCCGCATCCGGTAGTTTTTACCTTCCATTTAAGAAAGTCAAAGGCTGGTCCTGGGAAAGTTACTGGATAATTGGCGGACTTTTTTCATGGCTTATCGTTCCTCCGCTTGCGGCCTGTCTCACCATTCCAACATTTTCAGAAATTATCGCTAATACCGATAGCTCCGTTTTAAAGGTTACCTTCATCATGGGTTTGTTATGGGGAATTGGAGGATTAACCTACGGACTTGGAGTTCGTTATTTGGGTATGTCTCTTGGAAATTCCGTTGTTCTGGGATTCTGTTCTGCCCTCGGTTCATTACTCCCGCCCGTGTTTTACGATTTGTATCCTCAAGGCGGAAAAGTCAGTTTTACACAAATGCTGAATGATGAAGGTGGACGGATAGTTCTACTCGGAGTGCTGGTTTGTCTTTTTGGAATTTTCCTGTGTGGCCGCGCCGGAATGCTGAAAGAGCGCGAGTTAAGCGAGGAGACCAAAAAAGAAAGTATTCAGGAGTTTAATCTGGTGAAAGGTTTAATTGTAGCCATTATATCAGGAGTGTTAAGCGCCTGTTTTAATTTCGGAATTGAAGCCGGAAAACCTATGGCTGATGCCGCAAATGCATTATGGAAAAGTGCCAATCCAACAGAAACAACTGAGTTCCTCTTCCAAAATAATGTAACCTATGTGGTTCTATTATGGGGTGGTTTAGCCACTAACCTAATCTGGTGTATGATCCTGAATACCCGAAACAAAACATTCGGCGATTATTCCAATAAAAAGAGCCCGCTACTAAAAAATTATATATTTTCGGCAATCGCAGGTACAACCTGGTTTTTGCAATTCTTTTTTTATGGCATGGGCGAAAGCAAACTAGGAAATGGAGCAAGCTCCTGGATTCTGCACATGGCATTCATTATCCTTGTTGCAAATATGTGGGGGCTTCTGTTAAAAGAATGGACCGCAGTCAGTAAAAAAACATTTTCAACCTTTATTATGGGAATTATAACCATTATTCTTTCAGTATTACTGGTAGGTTATGGCAATTCCATTTAATCAAAACCAATTCAAGATGACACAATCAAATTTTAAACACGTAAGCTACCTTTGGGATGATGCTATAGCAGCTAAATTTGCAGGGGATGAAGTAGCATTGTTAATTTACAGATCTAATATTTTAGGTGCAGACCTAAGATTAACCAATTATGGCGGAGGGAATACTTCATGCAAAGTGATGGCTAAAGATCCACTGACAGGGGTAGAAACTGAGATCATGTGGATCAAAGGATCAGGTGGGGATATTGGAACTTTAAAAAAAAGCGGACTTGCAGCACTTTACAATGATCGTTTACGTAATCTGAAAAACATTTACCGTGGACTTGAGCATGAAGATGAAATGGTGGAATTGTTTAACCATTGCATTTATGATCTGAATTCAAAAGCTCCATCCATTGATACGCCACTTCATGGTTTTCTTCCATTTAAACATATTGATCACTTGCATCCTGATGCGGCCATAGCAATTGCTGCGGCAAAAGACGGAAAGAAGATTACCGCAGAACTTTTTAACAATACAATTGGTTGGGTTGACTGGAGAAAGCCCGGCTTTGAACTGGGCTTGGAATTAAAGGCCTGCCTGGATTCTAACCCCGGAATAAAAGGAATCATGCTGGGTTCTCATGGCTTGTTCACCTGGGGTGATACAGCGTACGAATCCTATATTAATACGCTTGAAGTGGTTGAAAAATGTGCTGAATTCATTGAGGAAAGTGTCCGAAAAAATGGGAGCGTATTTGCCGGAAAAAAAATTGATGGACTTGCAGAACAGGAAAGGAAGGAACAGGCAGCGAAAATTGCACCTGTTTTACGCGGACTTTGTTCTTCAGAACGCTCCATGATCGGGCACTTTACTGATGACCCAAGGGTTCTGGAGTTCATCAATTCCAATGATCTGAATCGCCTTGCTCCAATGGGAACCAGCTGTCCGGATCACTTCCTTAGAACGAAGATCAGTCCGCTGATACTTAATCTTGAACCTGATGCAGATCTTACTAATCCCAAAGAACTTAGCGCAAAGCTTCAGCCACTTTTTGAAGCTTACCGAAAAATGTATGCAGAGTACTACAATACCTGCAAACATCCAAACTCTCCTGACATACGTGACTCAAACCCGGTAATCATTTTATATCCCGGAGTTGGTCTGTTCTCTTTCTCTAAGGATAAGCAAACTGCTAGGGTCGCAGCTGAATTTTATACCAACGCAATCAATGTAATGCGCGGAGCTGAGGCAATCTCTGAATATACTTCACTTCCAAGACAGGAAGCATTTAATATTGAATATTGGTTACTTGAAGAAGCAAAACTTCAACGGATGCCAAAGCCAAAATCGTTAAGTGGCAAAATTGCTTTGGTTACAGGAAGTGCTGGGGGTATTGGGAAAGCAATCTCAAAGAAATTTGTTGAAGAGGGTGCAGTCGTTGTTCTGAATGACCTGGATCAAAGCCGCTTGGAAAGTGCAGGATCCCAATTCCTCAAAGAATTTGGCCGAGACAGTTATACCACTGTACAACTGAATGTCACTGAAGATGCAGATATAAAAAATGCTTTTGCACAGGCTGCCCTGAGCTTTGGCGGAATTGATATTGTAGTGAATTGTGCCGGATTGTCAATTTCAAAACCAATTGAAGAACATACCGACAAGGATTGGGATTTGCTTTACGATGTACTGGTGAAAGGACAGTTCAAAATCACTCAGGAAGCTGTAAATACTTTGAGAAAACAGAATATGGGCGGCGACATACTAAATATTGTGAGTAAAAATGCACTTGTTTCAGGTCCGAATAATGCAGGCTACGGCTCTGCAAAAGCTGCTCAATTACACCTTAGCCGCTTGAATGCTGCAGAACTTGGTCCGGATAAGATTCGTGTCAATGTGGTTAATCCTGATGCGGTAATAGCCGACAGTAAAATCTGGGAAGGTGCCTGGGCAGAAGGAAGGGCTAAAGCTTACGGAGTCACTGTTGCTGAACTCCCTGCATATTATGCAAAACGTACCCTACTGAATGAAACTATTTTACCAGAAGATATTGCCAATGCCTGCTACGTTTTTGTAGGTGGCTTGTTAAAAAAATCAACCGGAAATGTCTTGAATGTGGATGGTGGTGTGGCGATGGCATTTGTGAGATAAGCATTAAATTAGAAATCATGAAGCTTGACGACAGTAAAATTGCTCAGCATAACCAAAGATCAGGAGAAATTCACAGTACAAAATTTGAGTTTATAAAAACACAAATTAATAATTGTGAGTTTATTATATCAAAATTAATCGACTTCCAGATTGCAATTCCCAGCTGGGCTTTGGGAAATGGAGGCACCCGTTTCGGGCGGTTTGCGGGGGGTGGTGAACCCAGAAATCTGGAAGAAAAGATTGAAGATGTAGGTTTGATGCATAAACTGAACCGATCAGGAAATGCAATTTCATTACATATCCCCTGGGATATTCCTAAAGATTATGAGGCAATCCGCAATCTGGCAAAGGAACATGAATTGCGCTTTGATGCGATGAATTCCAATACTTTTCAGGATCAAAAGGGCCAGGAGAAAAGCTATAAATATGGTTCACTGCAGCATGTAGATCCAGCTGTTCGAAAGCAGGCTATCGACCATAATATTGAGGTGATCAAACATGGTATTGAACTGGGATCAAAATCATTAACGGTATGGCTGGCCGATGGTTCCTGCTTCCCCGGGCAGCTAAATTTCAGAACTGCCTTTCAGAATACACTAGAAAGTTTAAAGGATATTTATGCGGCACTACCTTCCGACTGGAAAATGTTTGTGGAGTATAAGGCTTTTGAACCCAATTTCTATTCCACTACAGTTGGCGACTGGGGACAATCACTTTTATATGCCAGTAAATTAGGGCCAAAAGCTTTTACTCTTGTAGATTTAGGCCATCACTTACCTAATGCGAATATCGAACAGATTGTTTCACTGCTTCTGATGGAAGGAAAACTGGGAGGCTTTCACTTTAATGATTCCAAATATGGCGATGATGACCTGACTGCGGGCAGTATCAAGCCTTATCAGTTATTCTTAATATTTAATGAACTGATCGAAGGTATGGATGACCGAAAAATGAATCATGCCACAGATCTGGGCTGGATGATCGATGCATCGCATAATGTCAAGGATCCGCTTGAGGATCTCCTTCAATCTGTTGAGGCGATCATGATAGCCTATACCCAGGCATTGCTCGTAGACCGGATAACACTCAGGGAAGCACAGATGAAAAACGATGTAGCCCGTGCTCAAGAAATTTTGCAGGATAGTTTCCGTACCGATGTGAGACCCTTGGTTGCTGAAGCGCGCCTTCGTTCAGGTGGAGCTATAAACCCAATAGGTTTATTCCGTGAACTGAATGTTCGTGCAGAACTGATCAGGGAAAGGGGTATGGAGGCTGCTGCTACTGGATTATAATCATATTAATCAAAACAAAATATAAAATCATGCAGCTTCCGGTAATAGCCGTATTTGATATTGGGAAAACGAACAAAAAGCTGATTCTCTTTGATGAACAGTTAAAAATCGTTTTTGAACATGCTGCTCAGTTTGCCGAAATCAAAGATGAAGATGGATTTGCCTGCGATGATCTTGAAAAACTGAACAATTTTATATTCGAATCGCTTCACAAGGTTTTGTCCAAGCCAGAATTTGAAATTAAGGGACTCAATTTCACGGCATACGGAGCGAGTTTTGTCTATATTGATGAAAACGGGAAAGCACTCAGCCCATTATACAATTATTTAAAGCCATATCCGGAAGAGTTGCTTGAGCAATTTTATTCTAATTATGGGGGCAAGAATGAGTTTGCAAAAGAAACCGCATCGCCGGTACTTGGAAGCCTGAATTCGGGTATGCAACTTTACCGAATCAAACAAGAACGTCATGATTTGTTAGACAAGATCAAATATGCATTACATTTACCCCAATATCTGAGTTTCCTCATCAGTGGAAAAAACTGTTCTGACATTACAAGTATCGGCTGTCATACCAATCTCTGGGATTTCCGGAAAAAAACTTACCATCACTGGCTTGAAGAAGAGAACTTGATCGATAAACTAGCGCCTATTTTACCTTCCGATACTGTAATCAGAACAAATTTTGAAGGACATAATTTTGACGTGGGAATAGGATTGCATGACAGCTCAGCGGCTTTGATTCCGTATCTGGTCAATTTCAAAGAACCCTTCCTGCTGATTTCAACCGGTACCTGGTGCATCAGTTTAAATCCATTTAATGCGAGTCCGCTAAGTACTTTTGAACTTGAATCAGATTGCCTCTGCTACCTGCATTATGAGGGTAAACCAGTTAAAGCCTCTCGTCTTTTTGCAGGAAATGAGCATGAACAAGAGCTAAACAGAATTTCAAAATTCTTTTCAGAGCCCAGAACAAAATATGAGCAGACAAATTTTGATTCTGCTTTTTTAAATCTTTTAGACCATGAAGAAATTTACTCAGGAAATGATCTCGCAGATTATGCATCGGATAAAGAAGCGTATCACCGGCTAATGATCCACATCATTAAACAACAAAAAAAATCCAGTGAACTTGTGATTAGCGGTTCAGACGTGAAAAGAATTTTTGTTGATGGCGGATTCAGTAAAAACTCAATTTACATGAACCTTTTATCCATTGTTTTTCCAGAAATGGAAGTCTACGCTGCTTCAATGGCACAATCGACAGCTATGGGTGCTGCATTGGCAATTCATCACAGTTTTGGTACAAAGT
>CAMBFY010000022.1 GCA_945865415.1 Sphingobacterium thalpophilum | reverse complement strand
AGGGCCGCACCATATGCAGAGACATCGCCAACTGCATTGACCGGTACACCAAACCTGGTAAATGCAGTCCCATTTTGTTGAAACACTTCAACGGATGAAATAAAGTCTTTATAGGAGTTATAATATCCATAGGTATCAATCAATAATTTGCTTCCGATTAATCCCTTATAACCTAACTCGTAAGCCTGAACACTTTCAGGTCTTACACCATTAGGATCAAATGAATAAGTCTGAAGCAAGGCAGGGTTTGCTGCACCTGCAGCTGCTGATGCAAGGAAATTCCTGTAGCTTACATCCGTAAAAGGCTTATTGGTAAATAAGTTATATTTTTGCACCATTTCAGGTAATCCGCCAATTAAACGAGTTGATCCACCCCCAACAGAAAGATCAATATATTGATTTTGTGTAGTTGGGTTACGATAACCTGTCTGATAGGATAACCTGATGTTATTATTGGGAGCAACAGTATAAACTCCAGTAATTCTTGGCGTGAATCGACCTTCAAAATTCATGTTTTTGTCGTATCGACCAGAAACTGCTAGTTTAAATGATTCACCCAATTTCTTACCCATTTGAACAAAAGCACCGGTTTCATCAATATCAATTGTGCGGTTTAGGTCATCAAATATGGTTCCTGCAGAATTAAGATCATACCTTCTGAAAGATGCTCCAACCTGAAGATCAACCACTCCTTTCAAAGCATTTGTGAAATTATACATACCCTCATAATGCCACAAATTACTTTTATCATTAAATTTTGCACCTAAACCTGAACTGATTGTAGTATTCATTATGGTATTTTTTGCAGCCTCGAACTGTCGTGAACCGGGTTCAAATCTACCCTGATCGGCAGCAGAACGGGCAGTAGCATGAGCCTGAGCATCAGGTAATCCTGCAGAACGTGCTCCAACATAATTCCCAATATATTGAGGGAACCAGGTTGTACTTGCCTTAGATGCTTCATTGATGTAACTACCAAGAATTGAAGAAATGTATGAATCTCCGGAGCGTTCTTGCGTAGTGTAACCACGTACCATAAAATCTTCTCCCTTTACTTCAAGCTTATACTGTCCGATACTGAAATTCCGTATAGAATAACGATCAGAACCGGTATAAACAGTTGTGCCTGAACCCCAGTTAGCCTGTAAAACTGCCTGGACTGTGTTACTAAGCTTGTAATGTAACGAGGTTGATGTTTTCAATGACTTAGCATTGTAATCCACAAGGTTTTCCTCATTATAACCGGTTCTCGAAACATACTGATCAGGAATAATCCCTGCCCTCAATCCGAAATTGAAGGGAAGTACATTCTGAATAGTTGGTCTTAAAGCAGCAGGAAAACCACTTAAAAATCTACCAATCTGAGCTGGCGTAGCATTTGGAGGAAGAGAAGCATTGATCATTCCAATAACATTTGGAATTACTCCACCTGTTGCTGCCGCGACACCGGCGTTGGTAGCTGTTTGAACCGAATTGGCGATAATCCGCATATTTTGATTTACTTCATCACCGTAACTGTTGACACCATCAAAATTAGGATCAGTACTTCTATTGCCGTTTTTAACAACTCTACCGGTACGATCAAAATTTGAATAATTAGCAGCCTGCCAATCATCTGCCTGTAAAAAAGATAAAGTAGTTTTAAAAGCGAATTTATTCCACGCTTTAGCAACCCGCACACCAGCTTCTTCATATGGCTGGGTATCCTGCAATGGATCATTAACATGGTTTATACCTCTCTTTAGTGAAAAACTTACCCCTTGAGATTTAAATGGATCTTTTGATGTCATTAACATTGTTCCGTTAATACCACCGGCGCCATATAAAGCAGAGGATGCACCTGGAAGAAGCTCAACGTTATCAACGTCTAGTTCAGACATACCGATAATGTTACCAACCGAAAAATTCAAACCCGGTGCCTGATTATCCATACCATCGATATACTGATTAAAACGAACGTTACCATTTGCATTAAAACCTCTGGTGTTTACCGATTTAAAGGTTAAACTTTGAGCACTCATCTCAACACCTTTTAGGTTATTTAAAGCATCATAAAATGATGGAGCTGCAGTTTCACGTATTGCGGCTTGTCCTAATCTTTCAATTGAAACCGGAGATTCCAAAATCCGCTCTGGAGTACGGGAAGCGGCCACAACAACTTCCTGTCCAAGAATAGACTGAGATTCTAGGGAGAAAATCAGACCAGTAGCAGAAGCGCTGACTTCCTGTTCTATAGATTTGTAGCCAAGATAACCGATCACAATGGTAAATGGCGCACTTTCGGTTGTACTTAAAGTGAATTTACCATCTACATTTGTTGATGTTCCAATTGATTTTCCTTTTACATTGATGGAAACCCCTGGTAAGGTTTCTTTTGTTTGTTTGTCGGTAACAGTTCCCGAAATAGTAATGCTTTGAGCAAATGCTATTGATATGGTCAGGGTTAGCAATACTAATAAACAGGTAAAACGAGTAGAGATTCTGTTCATAATTTTCAAATTTATATTGGTTAAAAACATTTTAACCATACAAAATACTGTAATATTTTAATTCAAACAAAAGATTTTAAAATTTATTTATGCTTGCATAACAAAATACTAGCTTTATTGACATAAATCAAAGAAATTGGGATTAAATAAAATTCAGGGATTCACACAATATTTTGAATTAACTATTAATTTTTAACATATTTATTCTTTAAAAAATTCTCATGAAAATCGTTAAAGCTGTTCTTTCTGTTCTTTTTTCAATTGCATTGATTTTTACTCTTAATAACAAGTTTGGAGACACTCCACCTCTGGCCAAATTTCTTGATCCATTCAATGGTTTCTGGGCAAATGCTGATAGTAAAAAGCAAGCAACTGAAAACATTCTTAATATAGAAGGTCTAGAAGGTGAGGTTGAAATACATTTTGACGATCAGATGATTCCTCACATTTTCGCAAGCAATGATCATGACCTTTATTTTGCTCAGGGTTATATTACTGCAAAAGACAGATTATGGCAAATGGATTTTCAAACCCGTTTTGCCTCCGGAAGGCTGTCTGAAGTTGTTGGCCCGAAGGCTATCGAACTGGATCGCTATCAGCGACGTATGGGCATGAGCTTTGGGGCAGAAAACATGATCGAAGTAGTCATGAAAGACCCTGAAATCAATGCTATAATGAATGCATATTCAGCCGGTGTAAACGCCTACATTCATTCCTTAAAACCTTCAGAATATCCTATAGAGTTCAAACTATTGAATTATGAACCTGAAGATTGGAAACCAATTAATTCAGCGTTATTGTTAAAACTGATGTCAGCAACACTTGCCGGTGGTTCCAATGAATTTTATATGAATAACATATTGCAAAAATATGGCCCTGAAATCACCAAAGATCTTTTCCCTGATTACCCATTCAGAGAAGATCCAATAATTCCTATTGGCACAAAGTGGGATTTTGAGCCAGTAAACGTTCCCGAGATGCCAAGCCTTAGTAAAACTACAAGCGCTTTAAGCATAAATACCAAAGAAAAAGAAGAAGGTATTGGTAGCAATAATTGGGCAGTTTCAGGTAAAAAGACTGCAAGTGGATATCCTTTGCTTGCAAATGATCCTCATCTAGATCTCACCTTACCTTCTATTTGGTATCAGATTCAACTTGCATCAACTGATGTTAATGCCTGTGGAGTTTCAATTCCCGGATCACCGGGAGTTATAATCGGTTTTAATAAGGATGTAGCCTGGGGAGTAACCAATGTAGGATCTGATGTTCTAGACTGGTATAATATTAAGTTCAAGGATGCTTCAAAGAAGGAATATTGGTTCGATAACAAATGGCTCCCAGTAAGGGAGCGGATTGAAACCATTAAAAGCAGTGATGGTCACACTTTGACCGACACAGTTTTGTACACCCATCATGGTCCGGTTGTTTACACCAGCGAACAAAGGCCTGATAATTTCTCTAAAGTCAATAATATTCCGACCGGGCACGCCTTAAAATGGGTTGCCCATATGGGCTCAAATGACATCAAAACATTTATTGCACTTAACAAGGCAAAGAATTATACTGATTACCGTAAAGCTCTTACCTATTATTCTGCTCCAGCGCAGAATTTTGTGTTTGCCAGTTTTGAAAATGATATTGCAATCACACCAAATGGATATTTCCCATTGAAATGGAAAGGCCAGGGTAAATTTCTACTGGACGGTACAAACCCCTCTAACGACTGGAGCGGAAGGATTCCGGCAGAACATAATCCTACAGTTAAAAACCCTGAAAGGAATTTTGTAAGCTCAGCAAATCAGTTTCCATCTGACCAAAGCTATCCTTATTACCTTAACTGGGAGTATTCAGGTTACGAACGTTCACACCGAATAAACAAAAGACTTTCTGTAATGACTCAGGCAAATGTGGATAGCCTCCAAAACTTACAGAATGACAATTACAGTATCCTTGCAGAAAACATCTTATCAACCTTAGTAAGTCTGGTTGATACCGAGAAATTGAACGCAAGTGAACGTGAGGGACTTAACATTGTTAGCAAATGGAATAAATTTTTTGATGCTGATGAAATCGGAGCCAGTATTTTTGAACTCTGGCATAAGAACTTAGGAATTCAAATCTGGCAGGATGATTTTGGAGATCCAAAGACCCCAATGCGATATCCTTCCCGCGATAGGAATGTTCAACTTTTACTTAACGAACCCAATGCGGTATGGTGGGATAATGTAAAAACTGCAAAAAAAGAAACCCGCTCTGATTTGGTCAATGCATCATTTAAATTTGCGATCGACAGTCTACAACGAAAATTCGGACCTATAGACATCGACTGGGCATGGGCGAATCTGAAAAAGACACATGTTCCTCATCTAGCTAAAGTTGCAGGTTTCGGATCTAAATTTCTTTACAATGGTGGATCAAAAACATCTGTTAACGCCACAAGTGAAACTAATGGTCCATCCTGGCGAATGATTGTTTCGCTTGGAAAAGAAGTGAAAGCTTATGGGGTATTTCCGGGTGGAGAATCAGGTAATCCCGGCAGTCATTATTATGATGATATGATTGATACCTGGTCTGAAGGTAAACTTAATGAACTGCTTTATCTGAGAGTAAAAGATGAAAAGTCAAAACGGATCATTACAACATGGAAACTGAACAAAAAATAAAGGCCAAAAATTCAAATAAAAAATTATGCTAATACTTATTATCGCCATCATTTCTTTAATCTTACAGTTCTTTTTACCGTGGTGGATTATTGCACCAATTGCTTTTGGTCTTTCTTTTTTGATGGCAAAGTCGGGTAAACAGGCCTTTGGTTCTGCATTTATTGCCATATTCCTCTTATGGATCGTTATGGGATTAATTCATACCCTCCCAAATGAAAATATTCTGGCTAATAGAGTTGGAACTATGTTAAGTCTTCCCGATGCATCATTTAACTGGATAATTGTTCTTTTAATAACTGGAATCATCGGCGGACTCGCATCCGGATTCTCCGGACTTTCAGGTTTTTTGTTTAAGGAAGCGGTGAAGAAAAATTAAGAGTGGAGAATAGCAAATTGACCAGTTTAATTAGAAATCCATTCTTAACACGGTATCTGTCGCGTCTTAACTAGCAACACATTTCCTATCTTTGTACGTGAAGCACATAAAACCGGATCGTATTTTCTCTTTTTATGAGTCTCAGGATTTTGATCAGCTGGCACTTGAGATCTTTGACTATCAGGTAAGAAACTGCGAAGTTTATACCCGCTTTGTCCATAATCTTGGTATTGATATCCGGAAGATAAAAACCCTTGACAGCATCCCCTACCTACCAATAGAATTTTTCAAAAGTCATACGGTCAACTGTTCTAAAGCAGATGCAGCTATAGTTTTCAGCAGTTCAGGTACTACCGGACAGATCCAGAGCAGGCACTTTGTAAAGGATATTGAGTTCTATATCCAAAGCTACAGGAAAGCATTTAATTTGTTTTATGGTGACATCAGCAAATACACCATATTAGCATTGCTTCCATCCTACCTTGAACGTGAGGGATCCTCCTTGATTTACATGTTCAATGATCTGATCGGATCAAGCCAAAATCCAAAAAGCGGTTATTTTCTTGATAATCATGCTCTTTTGAAGCAAACACTTGAGCAACTTAATGCTTCCAAAACGCCTACAATCCTTATTGGCGTGACTTACGCACTCATGGACTTTGTAGAAAACCATTCCATCGAATTTCCGGAGCTGATCGTAATGGAAACCGGGGGAATGAAAGGAAAGCGACGTGAAATTTTAAGAACCGAACTCCATGAAGTCCTTTGTAAAGGATTTGGAGTTCCGTTGATCCATTCAGAATACGGGATGACGGAACTGCTTTCACAAGCGTATTCAAAAGGATCAGGTATTTTTCATACCCCACCCTGGATGAAAATACAAATCAGGGACACCAACGATCCACTGACCATATTGGGTATTGGGTCAAGCGGCGGACTAAATATTATCGATCTGGCAAATATCCATTCCTGTTCATTTATTGCAACTCAGGATCTTGGAAAGTCTCATTCTGATGGAAGTTTTGAAGTTTTAGGAAGATTCGATCAAAGTGATATACGAGGCTGCAATTTACTTGTGCAGTAATGAGAGGTGAGATGGGAGATGGGAGATATGAGAAAAAGTAAGGAGCAAAGAACAAAGACATAAAAACAATAAGGCTGCTTCATATTAAATGAAGCAGCCTCAAAACTTACAACTTATAACCTAGAACTCTAACTTACTAAGCTCCCAGTGTCCATCCCTTGCGATATTCCCGCTTAACAAATTGATTAGCCTCGTCAAAATTGGTAATTTTCATATTTGGTCCATCCCAAAGCAGTTTTTTATACCTTCCGGGATAGGTAAAACCATTTCCTGTTGCATTTGGTTTGCGAATATCAAAGCCTCTGATTGCTAAATTTCCCATCAGAAGGGCCTCGGTCAGGGGACCAGCAATAGAAAAATCAGAACTAACCTCCTGTTTACCATATCCTGCAATTGCCGCATCTACCCATTGGGTATAATGTCCTGCCTCTTGTCCTGGAACCCGCGCCAATGAAATAGGCACATTTATCTCCGCATTACGTGATGCTGGCAGCAGTCTTGGATTCTTTCCATAGGTATCACAAAGCATTTTACCCTTCGTTCCAATAAATAAAACCCCATTGCCTCCATCCCCAAATATTTCATCTGGACCTAGCTCTTGTGGTCGTGCAGGTTGAATTCCCCCATCCATCCAGTGCATTTTAACCTCTGCATTATTTTGTTTGGCCGAGTTAAACGTCATGATTACATGAGAAGATGGAGGGCAGCTTTCAGGAAAGTATCCTCGTTTAAATTGATCAACATATACACTTCCAACACTACATTCTACATCCTTAGGATATTTTAGACCCAAAACACGGAATGGGGCGTCTACAAGATGGCATCCCATATCTCCTAATGCTCCTGTCCCATATTCCCACCATCCGCGCCAGTTAAATGGCACGAGTTTATCTACAAAATCTGTTTGTGGTGCAGTACCAAGCCATAAATCCCAGTCGAGTTCTTTCGGTATTTCGCTTTTGGATGCAGGCCATGCGATACCCTGAGGCCATACTGGTCTGTCAGTCCAGCAATAAACTGTATGCACATCACCTATCACTCCTGCATTGTACCATTCTAATAGTTTACGTGTGCCATCACTGGACGCTCCCTGATTACCCATCTGTGTTACCACTTTATAACGCACAGCAGCTTCCGTAAGAATTCTGGCTTCATAAATATCATGAGTTAATGGTTTCTGAACATAAACATGTTTCTTCAATTGCATCGCTGCAAGAGTGGTGATTGCGTGATTATGGTCTGGGGTTGAAACAGAAACCGCATCGAAATGCTTTGATTCTTTATCAAACATTTCACGCCAGTCTTTATAGTATTTTGCCTTTGGAAAATTTTTAACAGATGTTGCAGCTCTGCGATCATCAACATCACATAAAAAACCGATATCAGCCTTTCCACCGCTTGCAAAACCTGTCAGGTCACTGGTACCTTTTCCACCTGCTCCTACACCGGCAATCACCAAACGATCACTTGGAGCAATAAAACCTTTACCTCCCAAAACATGGCGGGGTACAATCATAAAACCTGCAGCAGCTAAAGCAGTGGTTTTTACAAAATCTCTTCTGGAAGAACCAGTCTTTTTTTCTTTGTTCATAAAAATAATTAAGAGTTTTAACGATAATTATTGAATTTAAGCCCAGGCACGATCTCCCTTTTTATAAGGCAGGTTTCCGTTATAACTTCCCGGTGTTTCAACATATTTAAGCGCTTTTGTTGCCCCAATTTCAGAGGTAAAAAAGCCGAGCAGAGTTAATTCCTTCATCATTCTAAAATAATGATTGGGCTCTTCTTTTGCCTTCTTTTCAGTGTATGCCTTTTGCTCATTATCCAGCAAGGTGAGATAGGAAGTACGTTCCTCCGTACTACAGTCCAAGAAGTTTTTACCCTTCTTTTCTTTGCAACCCTTTTCCAGCGTTTGTATTCCTGCTTTAAAAATTTGCTGATCCTCCTTTGAATAGCAATCCTTAACCATCACATTCATAAATTCACCGACTTTAGCATCTTTAGCTCCGGGCGTATTTGTTTTAGGAAGAATGGTTTCGGCTATTTCATTCAGCAGGTCGGTGGTAGTATTATCAAAAAAATCTGTTGTCTGCTGAGTACCGGAATTACATCCATATTCAAGAAATAAACTTGAACCGATAATAGTTCCTCCCAAAATCCAGCTAACTTTCTGTATTGCTTCTCTTCTGTTCATAATTTCCTGAATTAAATGTTTCCTTTTTTAAGTTCGCTAAGCGCATGATCAACAGCACGTGCTGTTAAAGCCATGTAGGTGAGTGATGGATTCTGGCATGCTGCCGAAGTCATTGCAGCACCATCGGTTACAAAAACATTTGTTGCATCCCAAACTTGATTAAATTTGTTGAGAACTGATGTTTTTGGATCAAGACCCATTCGTGCTGTGCCCATTTCATGGATTCCCTGTCCCAAAGCATAACCGTTATCAAAGGTCTTCACATCCTTAAGTCCGGAATTTTCAAGCATCTCCTTCGCATCCTCCATCATGTCCTTCCTCATTTTCAGCTCATTCTCCTTTATTTCGGCATCTATAGCCAAAACATTCAAACCCCATTTATCCTTTTTTGTTTTGTCGAGTGTAACTTTATTCTCATGATAAGGGAGTGTCTCACCAAAAGCTGTTATACCCATAGTCCATGCTCCAGGTTCACACAGAGCATCCTTAAAATCAGCACCGATATTCATTTCGGCGACATTTCTACCCCAGCCTTCGCGACTGGCAGCCCCCTGGTACCCAAATCCACGAATATAATCCCTCTTATCATTTCCAATATTCCGGAAGCGTGGGATGTAAATTCCAGTTGGTCTTCGGCCAAAATAATATTTATCTTCAAAGCCCTCCATATTACCTGATGCTCCAAGGCGGAAATGATGATCCATCAGGTTATGACCTAATTCTCCACTGCTGCTCCCAAGTCCGCCATCCCAGATATCCGTCGCGGAATTCATCAGAATCCAGGTAGAATTCAAAGTAGATGCATTTAGGAAGATAACTTTTGCAAAGTATTCGTAAGTTTTGTTAGTTTCCGCATCAAGAACTTCAACACCTTTTGCTTTTTTAGTATCCTTATCATAGAGGATCTTAGTGACAATTGAAAACGGACGTAGTGTTAAATTACCGGTTGCAACTGCAGCAGGAAGCGTTGATGACTGAGTACTAAAATATCCCCCGAAAGGGCAACCCAAAGAACATTTACTTCGATACTGGCAATTTGTTCGTCCGGGGAGAGCCTTAGTTAAATTAGCGGCCCGGCCAATAACCATGTGACGGTCACCTTTATAATGAGCTTTAATACGGGCAGCAACCTCTTTCTCTACCACATTCATTTCCATGCCAGGTTGAAACTCACCATCAGGCAGCTGAGCTAAACCATTTCTGGTTCCACTAATTCCAGCAAAGCGTTCTACATGACTGTACCACTTCTCAATATCCTTGTACCTGATTGGCCAGTCGACAGCAATACCATCTTTTTGATTGGCTTCAAAATCCATTTCACTAAGGCGGTAACTTTGGCGTCCCCACATCAGTGACCTTCCGCCAACATGATATCCGCGGTACCAATCGAAGCGCTTGACTTCTGTATAAGGGCTATCCTGATCACTTGCCCAAAAGTTTAGATTCTTTTCGCTGAGCGGATAATCTCTTTTTAAAACCGGATAATCTTCGATCATTTGCTGGGTACGTCCACCTCTGTGAGGAAATTCCCATGGACCCTTAGTCGCATTTTCATAGCCCTTCACATGCTCTACGTTACGCCCTCGTTCAAGCATTATCGTTTTCAGACCTTTTTCTGTGAGCTCTTTGGCAGCCCAGCCACCACTAATGCCCGAACCGATCACAATTGCATCATATGTATTATCAGCCATATCTCTTATTTTAATTTTTTTATTTACCTATTTGATCAATTCGTTATACATCACATATCCTGACGGCATCCTTCAGCGAACCTGCTTTATCTGGGTTCAAAGGTATAAACTCCTGAGCTACATAACCCGTAAACCCGGTTTCAAGTATTGCTCTCATAATTGCGGGATAATTAAGTTCCTGCGAATCATCAATCTCATGACGCCCCGGAACACCGGCAGTATGGTAGTGAGCAATATACTGATAGTTGTCCTTAATTGTTCTGATCACATCTCCCTCATCAATTTGCATATGATAAATATCATATAAAAGTTTAAAATTTTCAGAATCAACTTTTTTTACCAGTTCAACTCCCCATGGAGTTTTGTCGCATTGATAATCAATATGGTCAATCTTACTATTGAGAAGCTCCATTACAATGGTAACATGATTGCTTTCGGCTAAAGACATAATTTGTTTCAGGCCTTCTGAACAATTTTGCAATCCAGTTTCATCATCCATGCCATCTCTGTTTCCGCTAAAACAAATTAAATTCTTATATCCTGCCTTTGCAACAAGAGGAATCATTTCGCGATAATTATCCAGTAATGTCCTGTGATATTCTTTATTATTCCAGCCCTCAACTAGACTGATTTCAGCTCCGTTACACATGGTAGACAAGAGTCCGTATTTTTTCAATACCGGCCAGTCTGAAGGGCCAAGCAAGTCTATACCCACAAGCCCAATTTCTTGTGCAAGTTTACATAGCTCTTCAACCGAAAGCTCATCAAAACACCAGCGGCAAACTGATTGATTAATGTTACGTTTTAAAGATTGAATTTCAAGCATTTATATAAGTTAGTTTAGTCAATAATTACCCAATTCAAATTTCATTAAGTCTCCGATCCGTATTCCTTTCAGAATTTTCCTTAGTCTGACTAAAAGCAATAAAGAACAATACCGCAACTATTGCCGCTATACCTGCAGCAATCATCCAGATTTTTGACCAGTTGTGCTGTGTTTCTGAAACTTTATAAACATCGCTGACAATTCCGGCAATCCAGAAACCAATCAGCATTCCTATACCATATGTGGCGAGAGTAATTAAACCTTGTGCTGCACTTTTATATTTTTCTCCTGCTTTTGAATCCGTGTAAATCTGACCAGAAACAAAGAAAAAATCATAACAAATCCCATGTAAGGCAATACCTACAATAAGCATGGAGCTTAGTTCATCTGTATTACCGTAAGCAAATAAGGTATATCTGACAGCCCATGTTATCATGCCGACCAGGATTGTCTTTTTGAAGCCGAACTTGCTAAAGAAAAGGGGTAAAAGTAGCAAAAACAAGACTTCTGATATTTGTCCGATAGTCATCTTTCCGGTAGGATTTTCCATTCCAATTTCTGAAAGAAACAAGTTGGCATTCTGGTAATAAAATGCCAGGGGGATGCATATTAATACAGACGAAATAAAGAAAATCAGAAAATTTCTATTTCTTAACATTCTGAGAGCATCAAGTCCCAATAATGATGATAGAGAAATTTTATCTCCATTGAACAAGGTTGGGGGAGTTTTTGGAAGACTGAAACTGAAAACTCCTAAGACCAATGAAGAGAGCCCTGATAAAGCAAAGGTATTCCTTAAAAGTCCTTCGGATACTCCTTCTGATGAGTCCCAGTGAAACAGAAAACTGATACATAAACCTGCAACAATCCAGCCAATAGTACCCCATATCCGGATTGTAGAAAATTCCTTTTCGGCGCTTTTCATCTGGTTAAATGAAATTGAATTAACCAATGCAAGGGTAGGCATAAACAGGATCATATATCCAAAAACATACGGGTAAAAACCTGCAAAGTCAGTTGCAAAATACATCTGTGACATCAGAACAGCCCCAATCAAATGAAGAATACCGAGTATCCTTTCGGCATTGAAATACCTGTCGGCAATTAAACCGATTATAAATGGGGCAATGATGGCACCAAATGACTGAGTAGAAAAAACAGCTGCAGTTTCTGAACCAGTTGCAAGAAGATTCCTGCCAAGAAAAGTACCAAGTGTTACAAACCAAGAGCCCCAAATAAAAAATTCGAGAAACATCATGAGCGATAACTTAATACGGGTGAACAGGTTCATAAACGAATTACTGGAATTAATAAAAAAGATGACCTGCAGATCTGTCGGCTCATTATAAAGATTAGGATAATTAAAATTCAGATATTATTTGTTTGAAATTCATCTTGTTAGATTTATGTAGGAACCTTCTTGATAATCATTATAACTACAAGGCCTAAATTTCATTAGTTTGTTTAAAATAAATGTATATTTTTATTTTTAATAATCATACTCAAATTAATTACGATCCTAATCTTTTAATGGGATTATAAGATCTTCAGAATATAAAACAACCATGAAAAAAATTTACAATCTCTTACCATTCACTTTATTGATACTCGCTTTATTTTCATTTACTAAATGGGAGCAAGCATTAAAACCCAGAGTGCTTGTGTTTAGTAAAACCGCTGCATACAGGCATGAATCAATTGCCGCTGGTAAGACAGCTTTGATCAAATTAGGTAAGGAAAACGGATTTACTGTTGATACCACCGAAAACGAGAATTATTTTAATGATGACTCATTAAAAAACTATTCAGCAGTAATATTCCTTAGTACTACGGGTAACATTTTAAACAGTCCGCAACAGATTAGCTTTGAAAGATTCATTCAGTCTGGCGGAGCTTATGTAGGCATACATGCTGCAGCTGATACCGAATACGATTGGGAATGGTATGGAAAATTGGCTGGTGGATATTTCAAAAGCCATCCAAAGATACAGGATGCTACGATGATTGTGAAGGATCGAACTCACCTGTCAACCAAACATCTCGATGAAAATTGGGTACATAAAGACGAATGGTATAATTACAAAAACTTGAACCCGGATGTAAATGTATTGATCTCATTGGATGAAAAGAGTTATACCGGTGGAGAAAATGGAGATAATCATCCTATTGCATGGTATCATGAATTTGATGGTGGCAGGGCTTTTTATACCGGTATGGGACACACCAATGAATCTTATTCAAACCCTATCTTTCTAAGACATCTTCTTGGAGGAATTAAATATGCCATTGGCAATAATACTCCTTTAAATTATGCAAAAGCAAAAACACCCCAGGTCCCTGAAGAAAACCGCTTGGTAAAAACAGTTCTGACAATAGGTACCTTGAATGAACCTACTGAAATGGCAATTCTACCAAATCTCGATATCCTGTTGGTACAAAGACGAGGAGAGATCATGCTTTACAAGGAAAAAAGCAAAAGCATCTCGCAGGTTGGCTTTTTAAATGCTTATTTTAAGACCTCTTCTGCTGGTGCAAACGCAGAAGACGGTGTACTTGGAATTGCAACAGATCCGGGATTTAAAGAGAATAATTATGTCTATATTTTTTACAGTCCGATAGATACCTCGGTAAACCGCTTGTCAAGGTTCAAATTTGTTAACGATAAACTGGATAATTCATCTGAAAAAGTAATCCTGGAATTTTATTCCCAAAGAGAAATCTGTTGTCATACCGGCGGTTCAGTTGCATTTGGACCTGACGGATTATTGTATGTTTCAGCAGGCGACAATGCTACTCCATTTGATGTTCCAAAGCAGGCCTTCGTAAATAAGGGTTATGGCCCAATGGACAACCGCCCGGGGCTAGAGCAATATGATGCCAGAAGATCTTCAGGTAATACCAATGATCTACGCGGAAAAATTATGAGAATAAAGGTAAACGAGGATGGATCTTACAGCATTCCAGAAGGGAATTTATTCCCGGCAAATACAGCTGGAACAAGACCAGAAATCTATGTTATGGGAAACAGAAACCCATACCGGATTTCCATCGATAAGAAAACTGGATTTCTCTACTGGGGTGAAGTAGGACCGGATGCAAGTGCTGATAGTCCGGAGAGAGGATCAAGAGGCTACGATGAATTAAATCAGGCTAGAAAAGCCGGCTTTTTCGGATGGCCATTTTTCGTAGGTAATAACTATCCTTACAGGGCATACGATTACACTACAGGTACAGCCGGTGAAGCTTTTGATCCTAAAAAGCCATATAATAATTCACCCAACAATACCGGTCTTGAATATCTTCCACCTGTTTCACCTGCATTCATATGGTATCCTTATGCAGTTTCACAGGAATTTCCTCAGCTTGGTACCGGTGGTAGAAATGCAATGGCCGGACCAGTATATCATTCTGATTTATACCCTAAGGAAACACGTTACCCCGACTACTATGATAATAAACTATTTATGTATGACTGGATCCGAGGCTGGATAAAAGCTGTGACCATGAAACCTAATGGTGATTATGATAACATGGAGGCCTTTATGCCGATGACAAACTTTTCATCTCCAATTGATATGGAACTGGGTCCGGATGGACGGATCTATATTCTGGAATATGGAAAGGGTTGGTTCACAAAAAATCCCGATGCTGCAATATCGAGGATTGATTTTGTTGCCGGCAACAGACCGCCAAAGATTAAAGAATTGATCGTAAGTAAAACAAGTGGTGTGCTTCCATTTAAAGTACAGGCAAAAGTTGAAGTAACAGATCCCGATAAGGATAAGATGAATTATGTTTGGGAGCTTGGTAATGGCATTAAGAAATCAACAGTTTTACCAACTATCGAACACACTTATACTAAGGCCGGCGAGTATGCAATCAGTGTATTGGCCATAGATAAAAATTTCGCAAGCACCAACAGCAGTCCAGTGACTATTTCAGCTGGGAATGCCCAACCAAAAGTCAGTATTCAATTGAAAGGAAATCAGACTTTTTATTTTGCAGGCAAACCGGTAGAATATGCTGTAAATGTTAGTGATGAGGGTTCAACGGTTAATAAAAATACCATTTATGTGGCTAATAATTACTCGAAAGGTACTGATCTGGCCGGTGCATCAATGGGGCACCAGGTATTTACAGAAACACAGGCAGGGCAGGCTCTGATGCTTAAATCTGATTGTCAGTCATGCCATCAGGTAAGTACTAAATCAATTGGTCCTTCATATTCCCAGGTATCTGCAAAATATCAGAATGATCCCAATGCAGTAAGCTATCTTGCCGGAAAGATCATCAAAGGTGGTGGTGGAACCTGGGGAGAAGTGGCAATGCCTGCTCATTCGGCCATGAGTGATGATGACGCAAAGAAGATAGCTCAATGGGTGCTTTCACTTGAAAATAAAGCGGTTAATAAGGCAACATTACCAATTGAGGGTAGCTTAATACCGACTCAGGAAAATGAAAATAATATTTTTAGTATTTACGCTTCTTATACTGACCAGGGGCAGGCCGAGCTCAAACCCCTCACCGGTTCTGCAACTGTTTACCTGAGAAGCCATGTAATGAATGCCAGTGAAATTACTGAAAGAACCCGAATCGGGTTCAAAGACTCAACAAATACTGGTTATATGATTTATCCGCAGAATAATGGATGGTTCAAATTCAGCAATATAGATCTTTCTGGTATACGACATTTAGAATTTGCTAACCTTTCAAAAGGAGGCGGCGGAACTTATAGTATTGAAATCCGGGGGAATACAGAGAATGGTGCAATTATCGGAAAAGGGATTTTTAAAGATGGAGAAATTCCTGATCAGCAAAGCAATAGTCTGGTTGAGCTTAATCTTCCTTCCGATAAGAGAATAAACAGTTTATTCGTTTTGATTATGTCTGATCCTAAAAATTTAAAATCAAGACCACTAATCAAAACTATTACTTTCAGGGAATAACCTTTTCATAAACAGGATATGATATTTTATCGAAAACTCATTTTACAGTGTTTTTGTTTGCTTGCTTTTTTTGGATGTAATTCGGCCAGGGAAAAAGATTCAGGAATGGCCACTGATAGCTCCTCAATTCATACCAGGCAATCTAAAACTGCATTTCAAAAAGTGATTGATGGTAAAAGCACTGACCTGTTCATTTTAACGAATAAGAATCAAGCAGAAGCTGCTTTTACGAACTATGGTGCAAGAATTCTGAGTCTTAGGGTACCAGACCAATTGAGTAATTTGAGAGATGTTGTAGTTGGCTTTGGAAGTGTTGAGTCCTATCAGCAATCTTCTGAGCGCTATTTTGGAGCTACAATAGGGCGCTACGGTAATCGGATAGCCAAAGGAAAATTCCAACTGGATGGAAAAGAATACTCTATTTTTATCAATAATAGTCCGAATGCCCTTCATGGTGGTAAAAAGGGGTTTCAAGATGTAGTTTGGGATGCAAAACAGTTAAATGAACATACTTTGGCATTTACTTATTTATCAAAAGATATGGAGGAAGGTTTTCCGGGCAATCTACAGGTAAAAGTTATTTATTCACTGTCTGATGATAATGAGCTAATCATTAACTACGAAGCATCAACTGATAAGAAAACAATTGTAAATCTTACAAATCATGCTTTTTTCAATTTAAATGGCGAAGGAAGCGGTAACATACTTGACCATACTTTACAGATCAATGCAGAACAATACACACCGGTGGATTCAACTCTGATTCCTCTGGGAGAAATTGCATCTGTTGCTGGAAGTCCCTTTGATTTTAGAAAATCACTAAGGATTGGGGAGAGAATTAATGATAATAATATCCAGTTAAAATACGGTAAAGGTTATGACCATAACTACGTGTTAAATCCAGGAAAAAATGGAGAAATGAAAGCCGCTGCTACTGTTAGAGGAGATAAATCGGGGATTGTGATGGAGGTATTTACCCAGGAGCCAGGCCTTCAATTTTATAGCGGAAATTTCATGAAGAGTAAAAATACTTTTAAAGGAGGAACCAATGATGATTTCAGAACAGCGTTCTGTTTGGAAACTCAGCATTTCCCTGATTCGCCAAACCAACCACATTTTCCCTCTACAATTCTTAAACCCGGGGAATTATACAAAACAAAAACAATTTATAAATTTTCATCAGTCAAATAATTCCGAATTATATTCAAGATTATTTGAGAATAAAATGAACATTCTTTTATATTTAGTACTGAATTTATTTCAAAACATTTAGCCTTTTATGAACAGAAAATTACGAATGGGAATGATTGGTGGTGGTAAAGATGCCTTTATCGGAGCCATTCATCGCATAGCTGCAAATATGGATGGCCTTATTGAGCTTGTTTGTGGCGCACTTAGTTCAAGTCCTGAAAAAGCTCTTGAGAGCGGTAAAACTTTATTCCTACCAGAAGACAGGATTTATCCTAATTATGAAGAAATGATCCTTCAGGAAAGCAGATTGCCAGCCGGAACAAGAATGGACTTCGTTAGCATCGTAACTCCAAACCATGCTCACTTTGCACCAGCGATGATGGCATTGGATCATGGCTTTCATGTGGTGATTGATAAACCAATCACCTTTACACTTGAAGAAGCTAAGCTACTTAAGAAAAAAACGGAAGAAACAGGACTTAGTTTACTGTTAACTCACACTTATGCCGGTTATCCAATGGTTAAACAGGCCAGGGAAATGGTTAAAGCCGGTGAGCTTGGTAAGATTAGAAAGATAATTGTAGAATACCCACAGGGTTGGTTGAGCCGATTATCCGAAAAGGATGGAAATCCTCAGGCTGCATGGCGGACAGATCCTGCCAGATCAGGTAAAAGTGGTTGTATGGGTGACATTGGAACACATGCAGCACATCTTGCTGAGTATATCAGCGGATTGAAGATTACAAAATTGTGTGCAGACCTTAGCATTGTGGTAGATGGCAGAGCTTTAGACGACGACGGCAATGTACTTCTCAAATTTGATAATGGTTCAAATGGAGTATTGATTGCCTCCCAGATTGCAGCAGGAGAAGAAAATGCCTTACGAATCAGGGTTTACGGTGAAAAGGGCGGACTCGAATGGGCGCAACAAGAACCTAATAGTTTAATACTGAAATGGCTGGATGCACCGGTACAAATTTTAAGAGCAGGTGGAAATAACCTTTCAAGTTATGCCACTTTTAACAGCCGGACTCCCGGAGGACATCCTGAAGGATATCTTGAAGCATTTGGCAATCTGTACCGAAATTTTGCCTTATGTATTTCTGCAAAAAATGAGGGAATAAGCGCTGCTTCGGAAGCATATGACTATCCTTCGGTTGATGAAGGAATAAGAGGAATGGCTTTTATCAATAATGTGGTGAAAAGCAGTTTAAGTAATGAAAAATGGATAAATTTTGAAGTATAAAAATAGATTATGACTACAATAAAAGGACCTGCAATATTTCTTGCACAGTTTTTAGGCGATACTGCACCATTCAACAGCCTGGAATCAATTTGTAAATGGGCAAAAAGTCTCGGATTTGAAGGGGTGCAAATTCCAACCTGGGATCCGCGATGTATAGATCTTCAAAAGGCTGCAGAAAGTAAAACCTATGCAGATGAAATCAAAGGTATTGTGAATTCCTGCGGAATGGAGATTACTGAATTATCAACTCACCTGCAAGGTCAGCTGGTAGCTGTGAATCCGGCCTATGATTTACTTTTTGATGGTTTCGCACCAGCTAGTGTACACAATAACCCAAAAGCCCGTACAGAATGGGCTGTGCAGCAATTGAAATATGCCGCAATTGCTTCAAAACATATGGGAATCACCGCGCATGCTACCTTCAGTGGATCATTGTTATGGCATACCTGGCATCCATGGCCGCAGAGACCTGCCGGACTTGTTGATGCTGGATTTAAAGAACTAGCAAATCGTTGGCTACCTATTCTGAATCACTTTGACGAGCACGGTGTTGATGTTTGTTATGAAATTCATCCGGGTGAGGACTTGTTTGATGGCATTACCTATGAAATGTTTCTTGAGAAAGTGAACAATCATTCTAGAGCCTGTCTACTTTACGACCCATCTCATTTTGTATTGCAATGCCTTGATTATGTACAATATATTGACCATTACCACGAGCGCATAAAGGCCTTCCATGTTAAAGATGCTGAATTCCATTCAACGGGCAAGCAGGGAACCTTTGGCGGATATCAGAACTGGGCTGACAGAGCCGGCAGGTACCGCTCTCCTGGTGACGGACAGGTAGATTTCAAAAGAATTTTCAGTAAACTAACGCAATATGATTTCAAAGGCTGGGCCGTAATGGAATGGGAATGCTGTATCAAGCATCCAGAAGATGGAGCCCGTGAAGGAGCAGCATTTATCAAGAATAACATCATCAGGGTAACTGAAAGAGCATTTGATGATTTTGCGGGAACAGGAAGTAATGAGGAGTTTAACCGAAAAATTCTCGGTATTTAATTTTTAATCACTAATTTCAAGCGGTAAAGCATAGAATAAATATGAAAAATAGATTAATCTTTTTGGGAGTTTGCAGTGTTATTTTGGCGTGCAATAGCGCTCAAAAATCAGAAAGTAATGAGGATACTACGGCCGCAGTTGAACAAGCTGCTGTTGATACCAGCACTGTTTCCTCAAGCATAGGCAGCGCCAAAGGCGAACAGTTGATCAGTGGTTCAGATTGTTTAACCTGTCATAAAGTTGATGTAAAAATCGTTGGTCCTGCTTACGTTGATGTTGCCAACAAGTACGAAGCTACTGAAGCAACTATTGAAATGCTTGCGAGTAAAATCATTAATGGTGGATCAGGCTCATGGGGTGAAATACCGATGGCACCACATACATCTCTAAGTACAGATGATGCAAAGGAAATGGTTAAATACATTCTTTCCTTAAAAACTAAATAATATGAAAAAAATCAGTCTGATTATTCTAAGCGCAGTTCTAATTTCTGGCTGTGG